>JAYQVF010000025.1:0-24080 GCA_038148335.1 Alphaproteobacteria bacterium
GCGCTGCTGCTCGGTGTCGCCCTCGGGATCGTCTTCCTCTATGTCCGCGTCCTGTCGCGCCTCGGCGCGCTCGGCGTTCGCGCGGAGGCCACATGACGCGGATCTTCCACGCCGCCATCGCCCTTCTGGTCGTCTTCATCCTGGCGCCCATCGTCGTCGTCGTCGTGGCGTCGTTCAGCGCCAAGGCGATCCCCGAATTTCCGCCGTCCGAGTGGTCGGTGCGCTGGTATGCGCATGCCCTGTCGCAGCCGATCTTCACCGACTCGGCCGTGAACAGCGCCTGGCTCGCCCTCGTCTCGACGGCGCTGGCGACGCCGATCGCCATGGGCGTCGCCTACGTCATCGTCCGCTTCGACTTCCGCGGCAAGGACGCGCTGCAGACGTTCATGCTGTCGCCGCTGATCGTGCCCTCGATCGTCATCGGTCTCGCCATCCTGCTGGCCTTCGCGACCATCGGCATCAAGGGCGTCGGCCTGCGTCTGATCGGCGCCCACGTGCTCATCACCTTTCCCTATCTCGTGCGCACGATCATGGCGAGCATGGCCAGGGTCGACCTGACGGTCGAGGAGGCCGCGAAGACCCTCGGGGCCAACGGCCTGCGCACCTTCTGGCATATCACGTTGCCGCTGGTCCGGCCGGGCATCATCGCCGGGATGCTGTTTTCCTTCATCGTGTCCTTCGACAACGTGTCGGTGTCGCTCTTCCTCACCAGCGCCCGCACCAACACGCTGCCGCTCGCGATCCTCAACTACGTCGAATACAACTTCGACCCGTCGGTCGCGGCCATTTCGACCATGCTGATTCTCTTTTCCCTGAGTGCGGCCGTTCTGCTCGAGCGGGCGGTCGGCCTCCGTCGTGTCGTAGGTGTCTGATCCATGGCCGAAGTAAGACTAGAAAACGTCACCAAGGCCTACGGCGAGACGCTTGCGGTCGACCAGGTCTCTTTGACGGTGGCGAGCGGCGAGTTCGTGACCCTGCTCGGGCCGAGCGGCTGCGGCAAGACAACCACCTTGCGCGTGGTGGCCGGTCTGGTGGATGGCAGCAGCGGCAGGATCGCGATTGCCGGCCGCGACGTGACCGCCATTCCGACACACAAGCGCAACATCGGCATGGCCTTTCAAAGCCATGCGCTGTTCCCCCACATGACGGTCGCCGACAACGTCGCGTTCGGCCTCAAGATGCGCGGCCTGTCGGGCGCCGACCGTCGTTCCAGGGTGGCCGAGGCGCTGGACATGGTGCGCCTGTCCGGTTTCGGCGGCCGTTACCCGGCGCAGCTCTCCGGCGGCCAGCAGCAGCGCGTCGCGCTGGCGCGGGCCCTGGTGATCAATCCCGACGTGTTGCTGCTCGACGAACCTTTCGGCGCGCTGGATCGCAAGCTGCGCGAGACGATGCAGGAAGAGCTGCGCGACCTGACCCGGCGGATCGGCATCACCGCCATGTTCGTGACCCACGACCAGGAAGAGGCGCTGATCCTGAGCGACCGCATTGCCGTGATGAACGCGGGCCGTATCGAACAGATCGGCACGCCGGCCGAAGTCTTCGAATTCCCCAGGACGCGGTTCGTCGCCGACTTCATGGGGGTCGCCAACCTGCTGCCGGCCAGGGTTACCGGTGTGACCGGGGACCGGGTTTCGCTCGATGCGGACGGTCTGCTGATGGAGACCCGGATGGTCGGCGCGGCGCCGGCGGTGGGCGCCGAGATCGCGGCCGGCATTCGGGCGGAACGGATCGCGGTCGCTTCGGGCGAGGGAACGCCCGCGCCCAATACGATCGCGGGTCGTATCCAGTCGGCGATCTACCACGGCAATCAGACCACCTACATCGTCGATATCGGGGGGCGGACCCTGACGGCGCGGGAGTCGAATCAACAAGTCAATGACGGCGGTGCCCGGCTCAAGGAGAACGATGCCGCTGTGCTTTCGTGGGAGGCGGCCTCGGTGCGGGTGCTTCAGCACTGACACCGCCAGAGTATCAACAGAGGGAGTTAGCCATGACCGAGAAGAAGTTTATCCAGGGGCCCAAAACGACGCGGCGCGCCGTTCTGGCCGGTGCCGCGGCTGCGGGTGTAATCGCAGGTTTCCCGGGCATCGTCCGGGCCCAGTCCAGGACGATCGTGACCACCCTGTTCGGTGGCATCTACGAGGAGCGTTACCGCAAGCACGTCCTCGCGCCGTTCGAGCAGAAGCACGGCGTGCAGTTCATCATCAAGTACGGTTCGCCCAGCGAGTGGCTGACCAACGCCATGGTCAACAAGGACGATCCGGAGATCGATCTGCCGTTCCTGTCATTGCCGATCGCGATGAAGGCGATCCAGGCCAAGGGCATCTTCATCGACTTGAGTCCGAACGACATTCCCGCTCTCAAGGAAGTCGATCCGATCTTCTACGACCTTTATGAGAACAAGGCGGTCGGCTTCAACTATGTCGACAACGGCCTGATGTATCGCACCGACAAGGTCAATCCACCGCCGACGGCGTGGGCCGACATGTGGGATCCGCGTTTCAAGGGCCAGTTGGTGCTGCCCGACGTTTCCGGCGGCTTCTTCCACGAGATGATCGTGATCGCGGCGATGCTGAACGGCGGCAGCCTCGACAACCTCGATCCCGGTTTCGAGGCGCTGAAGCGGCTCAAGCCCAACGTCTTCCGCTTCTTCAAGACGCCGAACGAGGTACCCGCCATTATCGAGCGCGGCGAGGCCTCGGTCGCGAGCTACGCGGCGTCCCGCGCCTTTGCGATCAAGGACGGCGGGCAGCCCGTCGACTATGTCGTGCCGAAGGAAGGCGCGCCGATCGGTGTCCTCTCCTACCACATCCCCGAAAAAGCGAAGAACCGCGATCTGCTGTTCGAGTTCGTCAACTGGGCGATGAGCGTCGGCCCGCAAACCGGTTTCGGCAACGAGATGCAGGTGGGTATGGCCAACAAGAACGTGAAGCTCGACCCGGCCGTTGCGGCGCGCGTTGCCCCGCACGACAAACTGCTGCGGATCGACTGGCCCAAGCTCGAGACGCTGATGACGCCGATGGCCGAGCGCTTCCAGCGCGAGATCACGGCCTAGTCACCTGAATGGCCCGGGCCGCTTCGGCGGTCCGGGCCGATTTTCCAAGGAGCGATAGCGTGATCGCTGAAGATCCGGCCTGGATCTGCGAGGCGGGATTCGAGCCCGTCCGCGATGCCTTTCTCAAGAACTTCGCGGAACATCAGGAGCGCGGCGCCTCGGTCGCGGCCTACAGCCACGGCCGCAAGGTCGTCGACCTGTGGGGCGGTACCGCCGGCGCCGACGGCCGGCCCTGGGCGCGCGACACCATGGCCTGCATGATGTCGGTGTCCAAGGGCATCCTTGGACTGTGCATGGCGATGCTCTACGACCGCGGCCAGCTGGACCTTGATGCGCCGGTCGCCCGCTACTGGCCCGAGTTCGCCCAGGCCGGCAAGGCGGACATCACCGTGGCGGCGGCGCTCAGCCACCGGGCCGGCATTCCGGTTGCCGACACGGCGCAGCCGGGCGACATCTACGACTGGGACAAGATGACGGCGGCGTTGGCCGCCCAGGCGCCGATCTGGGAGCCGGGCAGCATGCTGTTCTATCACTCGGCCACGCTGGGCCACATCGCCGGCGAGATTCTCCGGCGCATCACCGGGCGGACGATCGGCGACTTCGTGCGCCGCGAAATCGCGGAACCGCTCGGCGCCGACTATTTCTTCGGCCTCACCGACGCCGAAGTCGGCAGGTGCGCCGACATGGTCGCTTCGCCCGGCAACGTGGTGAATGCCGCCAAGGCGCCCGGTGCACCGCCGCTGCAGGAGCGCTCCTGGCGCCCGCTGCCGGCCGCCGAGGATTTCAACTCCCGGGCATGGCGCCAGTCGCTGATTCCTTCCGTCAACGGCCACGGCACGGCGCGCGGCGTCGCGCGCATCTATGGGGCGCTGGCGCAGGGCGGCGAACTCGACGGCGTCCGCCTGCTGCGCGCGGAAAGCCTCGACGTGTTCACCGCCGAACGCGGCGTCGGCACTTCGCAGGGGTCGGGCCTCGATCTGCGTTCCGGCCTGTGCTTCATGCTGTCCTCGCCGGGGCGTCCGATGGGCGGCCCGCGCGCCTTCGGTCATTCCGGTGCGGGCGGGGCGCAGAGCTTCGCCGACCCCGACCGCCATCTGAGCTTCTGCTACGCCACCAACAAGATGCACGACGGTACGGACGTCGGCCGTCGTGCGGGGTCCTTGCTCGCCGCGCTCGCCGCGAGCCGTCCCTGAGATGGCCGGCGCCGCCGTCATCGACGGGCGTTGCGACCAGTCGTTCGAACCGCTGCGGCGGGCGTTCGAGGAAAACTTCACGGCGCGCAACGAACTCGGTGCGGCCGTTTCGGTCACCGTGCACGGCGAGACCGTCGTCGACCTGTGGGGCGGCTACGCCGACGCCGCCGGTCGCAAGCCGTGGCGGCGCGACACCATCGTCTGCATGATGAGCGTGGCGAAGGCCGTCTCCGCCCTTTGTGTTCACATGCTCGCGGACCGCGACGCCATCGATGTCGACGCGCCGATCGCAAAGTACTGGCCGGAATTCGCTCAGCAGGGCAAGGAGGAGGTTCCTGTGGCCTGGGCGCTCAGCCACCTGGCCTCCGTGCCGGTGGCCGATGCCGCGCCGCGCGGCGCCCTCTACGACTGGAAGATCATGACCGAAGCCATCGCGGCGCAGGCGCCGCTGTGGCCGCCCGGGACGACGCCCTGCTACCACACCGCGACGCAGGGGTTCATCCTCGGCGAACTGGTGCGCCGCGTCGACGGCCGCAGCATCGGAACCTTCATCCGCGAGGAAATCGCCGGACCGCTGGGTATCGACTACCACATCGGCCTCACGCCGGCCGAGGAGGCGCGTTGCGCCGACATGGTGCCCTCGAAGGGCAACGTGCTCAGTACGGCGCAGAGCGGCGACACCAAAAGCCTTCTGGCGCGCGGCTGGGCGCAGCTTCCGCTCCGCGAGGACTTCAATTCCCCGCGCTGGCGGCGCGCCGAGGTGCCGTCCGCGAACGGCCACGGCGCGGCGCGTGCCATCGGCCGGCTCTACGCCTGTCTGGCCCAGGGCGGCGAGATCGACGGCGTCCGCCTGATCGGCAGCAAGGCGCTCAAGCGCGCCCGCACCGAACAATGGTCGGCCCGCGATGCCATGTCGGGCCTGAATTTCCGCATCGCGCTCGGGTTCTATCTCAACGCGCCGCCCGACCGGCCGATGGGGCCGAACCGCGACACTTTCGGCCACTCCGGCGCCGGCGGCGCCCAGAGCTTCGGCGATCCGGCCCTGGGGCTGGGGTTCTGCTACGCGCCCAACCGGATGCATGCCGGGATCGATATCGGCCCGCGCGCGACGGCCCTCATCGACGCCCTCTACGCCTGCGTCTGAATCCCGCGGTCGTCAGGCCGGACGTTCGAAGATCCGCTCGGCGCTGCGCTGGGCGAAACGCCAGCCATCGGGCGTACGCCGGAAGCGGTCGTGATAGTTGACGATCATCTCGGGCGGGTCCATCGGCTGGGGCGTGTCCGCCGTGCCGAACCGCCGGAACAGCATCATCATCGACGTCCCTCGCGCCGTGTTCTCGTCGAGGACGTCGATGACGACGTTGGTCGATACATGGCGGACCAGGGCGTCGCGGCGCCGCTTGCGGAAGGCGGCGAGAATGGCCGGTCGTCCGATCGCATCGCCCTCGCCGCGGTTCAGGACGGCATCCTCGGCAAACAGGCCGGCGACGGCCTCCGGCTCGTAGAAGTCGGCGTGCTGCGCATACAGCATGATGAGCCGCTCGCAGGCCCGCTCGATCAGCATCCGTTCGATGTCGTCCATGGTCGGCTCCGCCTTTCCCTGTATGCCCTTCGTCCGAAGATAGACGGCTGCCGGCGCGAGCGCACTTCCCATGCGGTCGATCCGTCGCATCGCAACTATTGATCGCTCACTCAGGTCGCCGGGCGGTATTCTCTCCCCAGGGTCCGACTTGAGGGAAACTCCGGAGGTGACATTGCCGGCTCAAGCAAAACACGCGGTGTTGCCCCGCGCCAGCCACGACGACGCGGCGCGGCAGGCTTTCGTCGAAACCATGGGGCGCACGGTGTTGCCGACGCTGGCCACTCTCAACAGGGCGGCCTACGGGAAGGTCGGGAATGCGTCCATGGACCGTCACCGGCTTCGCCGGACCCTGTCGGACCACCCGGCCTGGCAGCTGTCGAGCGCGCTTCGTCTGGTGCATCAGGAAGCGCTTTGGGATTCGGTCATCGGCAGCGTCGAACGCCAGCTGCCCAACCTGGTCGCGGCGGCCGACAGGCTTCGCGCAACTCAGCGCCATGCGACGCTTCGCCTCGATCCGTCGCTCGACGTGCCGCGCTATCTCGCGGCGGTCGACATCCACTTGATGCCCGGCAACTACGACGGCGAACGGATTGAGGACGACATCTCCGCCGGCGCGCTCTACGACCGCGGCGTGTTCATTCGGGCGCTCGGGCTGCGGGGTGCCTACGGCGAAGACTACGGCGCGTCGTTCGGCGACTTCGTGCGCGCCCGATTTCCCGATCTCGCCGTACGGCGCGTCCTCGAAATCGGCTGTGCGGTCGGCGGCTCGACTCTGGGGCTGGTCGAGGCCTTCCCCGAAGCCCAGGTCCATGCCATCGACGTGGCGGCGCCCGTCCTGCGCTATGCCCAGGCGCGCATGGAATCGCTGGGGCGGCGGGCCCATTTCGAGCAACAGAACGCCGAGCGCCTTTCGTTCGACGACGATACGTTCGATGTGGTGGCGGGTTTTGCGCTGCTGCACGAGACGTCGGCCAAGGCTTTGCCCAGGATTCTCAGGGAGGTGCACCGTGTTCTCAGGCCGGGCCGCGTTGCCATCTTTCGCGAACGTCCCGCGTTCAGCACGCTGACGCCGCTGGAGGCGCACGAGATCGACTGGGACACCTACTACAACGGAGAGCCGTTCTACGGGCAGTTCTTCTCGCTGGATCGCCGGCAGATCTTTCTCGACGCCGGCTTCCGGCCGGATCGCATCATCTCCGATGCGGTGCAGAGCCATGAGCATGGCGGGCGGCAGGGCGTTGCCTATCCCGGGTTCGGCGCCTGGAAATGACGGAAGCGCCGGCACCAGGCCTCGGCGTTTCTCTCTACGGCCGTGTCCTCGCCTGATCGGCGGGTGCCTACGATTCAGGGGTAGGCTCCGACGAAGGGACTTGCGCCTCCCCGGGGCGCTCGCCTACATCTTCGCCGCCGGTTCGTCCCGAACCGGCCGGCGGGGGCGGCCGACGGTAGTGTCCCCGGACTTGTTCAGGAATGTCTTCCAGCAATCTGCTCGCCGACCGGCGGATGGAGTTTGCGCGCGCCTTCCACGCCCGTGGTGAAACCGGCGCGGCGATCGAGATTCTCGAACAGGCACTTGACCTCGCCCCCGACTGGGTCGGCGGCCGCTTCCAGTTGGGCGAATGGCTCGCCGCGGCCGGCCGGCGCGACCGCGCGGTCGATGCCTACCGCGCCTGCCTGGAGATGGATCCCGCCGATCGTCTCGGCGCCGTGCTGCGGCTGGCGCTGCTGGGCGCGGTCGCCACGCCGCCGGCGATGCCGCCGGCCTATATCGCGGGCGTGTTCGACGAATACGCCGACCGCTTCGATACCGCCCTGCTCGAAGGTCTCGGCTACAGGGTGCCCGCCGAGCTGAGCGGTCTCGTCCGCGAAGCGACCGGCGCCGCGCAAGTGTTCGGCCGGGTTCTCGACCTCGGCTGCGGCACCGGCCTCGCGGGCGAGCGCTTTCGCACCGCCTGCGCCTGGCTCGAGGGTGTCGATCTTTCAGAGGGCATGGTGAACCAGGCCCGCCGCCGCGCGATCTACGATTCGCTCATCGTCGGCGGCGCCGTCGACTTCCTCGCCGCTTGCGATGCGCGCTACGACCTCATCGTCGCAGCCGACGTCCTGGTTTACTTCGGCGACCTGTCGCGAGTGATCGGCGCCGCCATGCGCGCACTCGCGCCCGGCGGCCGCTTCGCGTTTTCGACCGAGGCCGACGCCGGCGACGCCTTTCGCCTGACCTCCGCTCAGCGCTATGCCCACAGCGAAGCCTATCTGCGCCGCGAACTGCAGGGCGCCGGCCTCTCGATCGAGGCGATTCGGGAAACCTCTTGCCGGATGGAGGCCGGCGTGCCGCTCGCGGCCTATCTCGTGGTCGCGCGCAAGCCGCCGGAAATGGCGCCGGCAAGCGAGACCGATCTGCCTGCCGTCGTGGCGTCCGCCGCACTGGCGCGCATCTGATCCGGCGCGGCCCGGCCGACCTGCCGACCGGAATCAGGTGTCGGAGGTTCACGCGGAACGCCCTTGGGAATTGCGGTCGAAGGCGCTAGCTTTAGGGCCGGATTTGCCTTGAGGGAATGAGGGGCTTGCGGCAAGGCGGCCCCGAAGCGGAAACCGGAGGACGACCATGAACGCCATCACGCAAGTTGTCGCAGTGCGCTCGCAGCTGCTGCCGATTCTGGCCGCGCTGCTGATCGGGCTGGCGATCGTCGTCGTCGTCGGCCACGTACAGGCATCGACCCTGCACGATGCCGCGCACGATGTCCGCCACGCCAACGGATTTCCCTGCCACTGACCATGTTTTCGCGCCTGCTGACGAGCGCGCTGTTTGCGGGACTCTGCGTCGGGATTGTCGCCGCGGCGCTGCAACTTACGTTCGTCCAGCCCCTGCTGCTCGAAGCCGAGCTCTTTGAGGGCGGCGCCGGCCATCACGCGGCCGACCACGGGTCGGCTGGTCATGGCGCGGCCGACCATGGCCCGGCGGCGGCCGGCATCGACTGGGCCCGGGATGGCCTCTCGGTCCTTTTTTCGCTGCTCGTTTATGCCGGCTATGCGTTGATCCTGGTGGCGCTGATGGCGTTCGCCGAGACCCGGGGCGCGGCGCTGTCGGTGCGCAACGGTGTCGTCTGGGGCATTGCGGGGTTCATCGCCGTACAGATGGCGCCGGCCTTCTCATTGCCTCCGGGCCCGCCGGGACTGGCGCTTGCCGACCTCGACCTGCGCCAGATCTGGTGGTTCCTCACCGTCGTCGCGACCGCTGCGGCGCTGTGGCTGCTGGTTTTCGGCAACGGCCTGTTGGCAAAAATTGCTGCCCTCGTGCTGCTCCTCGCGCCCCATCTGATCGGGGCGCCGGCGGCAGGGGGCTTCTCCGATTCCGTGCCGCCGGAACTCGCTGCCAATTTTGCAACGCGGTCGCTGGGCGTCGGCCTTGCCGCGTGGTCGCTGCTGGGGGCGCTGACCGCGTTCTTCTGGCACCGCGAGTCGGTCCGGCAAGGCGCAACGGCGGCGATCTAGGCCGACGGCCGCCGTTGGGGCGGGCCGCCAAAACGAAGAGCCGGCAGGGCGATGGTCCTCGAAGCGCACAATGCCATTGATGCCGTCACGCTGATCCGCCGTGCGGCCCGCGCCTATCCGGCGCGCGAGGCCTTCGCCTGGGAGGACGGCTGTTATACGTTCGCCGACCTCGTGGCCCGGGTCGATCGCGCGGCCGCGGCGTTCGCAGCCGCCGGTGTCGGCCCTGGCGACCGGGTTGCGTTCATCCTGCGCAACGGTCCGACTTTCCTCGTCGCCTATCTGGCGACCCTTCATCTCGGCGCGATCTGCGTGCCGCTGAATTTCCGCCTGCGCGCCGGCGAAATCGAATTCCAGATCGCGGATGCCGCGCCGCGGCTGCTCATCGCCGAAGAAGCCACTGCGGAAGAGGCCGCCCGCGCGCACCTTCCGCCGGGCTGTCGCCTCTACGTGGATGCCCCCGGCGCGGGCGTCGAAAGCTTCGACCGGCTGGTGTCGGGAACCCCGCCGCCGGTGGCGCCGGTTGCGATGGACCCCTTCGCGCCGGCCTCGCTCCTCTACACCTCCGGCACCACCGGCCTGCCCAAGGGCGTGATCCGCACGCGCTTCGCGCTTTCGTATCTCATTCCGCTGCGCGCCGCGGCCATGGGCTTCGGTCCCGATGCGGTGCACCTGGCGCCGACGCCGATGTTCAATGCCGGCGGCCACGAGTTCATGATGCTGCCGGTTCTCGCCTCGGGCGGGCGGGTGATCGTGCGGCGCCGCTTCGACGTGCCCGAGGTGATCGATCTCGTTGCGCAGGAAGGCGTGACCCACGCCTATTTCGTGCCGACCATGGGCATCCGCCTGATGGATGCGATCGAGCGCGTGCGGCCCGACTGGTCGGCCTTGCGGATGTGGATGACCGCCGCGGCACCGCTGCCGGATGCGCTCAAGGCGCGGATTCGCGCTGCGCTACCGCAGACCGGCCTGTGGAGTTCCTACGGCATCACCGAAGTGGGCGCGGTGACCTTCCTGCGTCCCGCCGACATCGACCGCAAGCCCGGCCACTGCGTCGGGCCGCCGATGATGGGCGTCGCGGTGCGCTGCGTCGACGATACGGGCAACGACGTGGCGGCGGGTGCCGCCGGCGAAGTGGTGTGCCGCTCGCCCGAGGCGATGGCCGGATACTGGCGAAACCCCGAGGCCACGGCCGCCACGATTCGCGACGGCTGGATTCGTACCGGCGATGTCGGGTCTTTCGACGACGAGGGCTATCTCTACCTGCTGGACCGCATCAAGGACATCGTCATCTCCGGCGGCGACAACGTGTACGCCAGCGAGGTCGAGAATTGCCTGGCCTCGGCGTCGGGCGTCCGCGAGGTCGCGGTGATCGGCGTGCCGCACCCGGAGTGGGGCGAGGCCGTGGTTGCGGTCGTCGCGGTGGCCGACGGGCAGGAAACAGCGGGGCTGGATGCGGCTCTGATCGCCCATGCCCGTGACAACCTCGCCCACTACAAATGCCCCAAAAGCGTGGTGTTCTGCGACGCGCTGCCGCGCAGCGAATACGGCAAGGTCCTCAAGTCCGAACTGCGCGCCCGCTATCGCCAGCTCTACGGTCCCTAGTCCGCGGCAGCCGGCACTTGCGTTTGCGGACCGCCCTGTCCGCTGGTGCGGTTTTCGATCCGGGTGACGAATTCGCGCAGAATCGTCTTGTACAGGTCGTCCTTGAGCACCGCGTCCTCGACGCCGCGCTCCAGGGACGGGTTGTCGTTGATCTCGATGACGAAGACGCCTTCGGGGGTCTGCTTGATGTCGACGCCGTACAGCCCGTTTCCCACCAGGTTCGCCGCGCGGACGCCGGCCTCGACCACCTCGGGCGGCGCATCGGCGACGGCGACGGTCTTGTAGGGTCCTTCGCGGAAACCGCCCGAGGCGTCGTAGCTGACGATCTGCCAGTTCGAACGCGCCATGAAATACTGCGAGACGAAGAGCGGCTGGTTGCCGAGAACCCCGACCCGCCAGTCGAACGGCGTATACATGTAGCGCTGCGCCAGGATCACGGCGGTGCGCTCGAACAGCTTGCGCGCCCTAGCGAGCAGTTCTTCGCGGCTGTCGACCTTGAAGACGCCGCGCGAAAACGCGCTGTCCGGCACCTTGAGCACGATCGGATAGGGCAGCTTGTTCTCGATATCGAGGATGTTGCTGCGGTCCAGGACGTAGGTTTCCGGCGTCGGGATGCCGTTGGCCTTGAGCAGCTCGGCGAGGTAGACCTTGTTGGTGCAGCGCAGGATCGATGTTGGGTCGTCGATCGCGACCAGACCTTCGTTGACCGCCTTTTGCGAGAACCGATAGGTATGGTTCTCCAGGCTCGTCGTTTCCCTGATGAACAGCGCGTCGTATTCGCCGATCTTCAGGTAGTCCTTCTTCTGGATCAGCTCCACGCCCAGACCCATCTCGGTGCCCACCGCGACGAACTTCCTGAGCGCTGCCGCGTCGGAGGGCGGCATCGGCTCCTCCGGGTTGTGCAGGATCGCGAGCCAGTACCGCGGCGGCGTCTTGACCTTCGGGTCCTTCCAGTTGGCCCGCGTATACCGCTCCAGCGTCGTCAGGAAGAAGTCGAACTCGGCCGGGCTGAGATCGCTGGTGCGGCCGAGCTCGATGGCGCGCACCTGCCAGCGTTCCTTGAGATCGATCTGCACGCGCAGGATGGGCGCGCGAAAGCGGTCGAAGACGCCGCGGCAGAAGTTCCGGAAGCGAACGTCGGGCGTCTCCCCGAAACAGACGGTCAGCGTGAACGCGGCGCGCGGCGGCCGGTCGGACTTCTCGAGATCGCGCCGCAACAGGGCGTTGAGTTCGGGCAGGTCGTCGGCATAGAGGTTGCGCCGCCACAGCCGCAGGATGGTCTCGATCCGCGGGATCGCCTTCTGACCGCGGGCCTCGGCTAGGAGCGAGCAGTAGTAGCCGAGCTCCATGTAGTCGTAGGAGCCCGAAAGATTGATGATCCGCGACTGCCGGCTGGCGTAGGTGTTGGGCTGGGTGACGTAGTCGCGGGCCGACGTCGAGCGCCCCGTCGTCGACGCCCATTCCCGGTCGGACTCCTTCTCGAAGATCACGATGTGACGCGAGGCGCCCTCGGCGCCGCCGCCGGGCTTGCTCGCTACAGTGCCGTTGTTGCGGCTGTTCGCCATCGTCACTCCTCGGAGGGCACGGTCAGGCGTCGCGCAAACCGCACCGCCGGCCGACCGTTCTCATAATAGGCGGGCAGGCGGCCGGTTTCGACGTATCCGGCCTGTTGGTAGAGCGTCGTCGCCGCCCGGTTGGCCGGATCGACCTCGAGCCGCATCTCGTCGCAGCCGCGAGCCCGGGCGCGATCCTCGGCCGCGCCCAGCAGCGTCGCGCCCAGCCCGCGCCCCGTGTGCGCCGTCGCGACGGCAATGGAGTAGAGGCGGGCGACGCGGCTGTTGCGCCGGAACAGGACCAGGGCATAGCCGGCGATTTCGTTGCGACTCTCCGCCACCAGGAGGGCCTGGCTCGGCCCGCCGATGGCCCGGCGAAAGCTGCGGCGGGACAACTGGTCGGAAGGAAAGCGGCTCTCGATGGCGAGCAGGGCGTCGATGTCTCCGTGTCGGCCGTCGCGAACGAGAACGCCGTTCGTGCCGGCCATCCTACGGTCCCGACATCCACAACGCGTCCTTGAGGCGTCGCGTCGCGATCATGTAGCCGGCATCGCGCAACGAGCAGCCCTGGCCGGTGGCCAGGGCCATGACCTCGGCGACCGCGTGTTCGAGTTTCTGGGCGAGCCGGCCGTGCACTTCCTCGAGCGTCCAGGGAAACTGCTGCAGGTTCTGCACCCATTCGAAGTAGCTCGCGATGACGCCGCCGGCATTGGCCAGGATGTCGGGCAGGACGGGAATGCCGGCATTCTCGAGGTAGAGGTCGGCCTCGTGAGTGACCGGGGCGTTGGCTGCCTCGACCACCACCCGGGCCTGAAGGCGCGGCGCGTTCTCTGCCGTGACGACATCGCCGAGCGCCGCCGGCACGAGATAGTCGCACGCCAGTTCGAGCAGCGCCTGGCCGTCGATGGGTTGGCCTTGTTCGAAACCGGCAACTTCGCCGGTCGCGCTCTTGTGCGCGAGCAGGGGGTCTACCGCCAGCCCGTTGTCGTTGTGCACGCCGCCGCGCGTATCGCTGATACCGACGATCTTGACGCCGAGTTCGGCCAGGCAATGGGCGGCATGGCGGCCGACGTTGCCGAAGCCCTGGATCACAGCCGTCTTGCCCTCGAGCGCCTCGGCGCGATGCTTGGCGTATTCCCGGATCACGATGGCGACGCCGCGCCCCGTCGCGTCCTCGCGGCCGAGCGACCCGCCCAGGTCGATCGGCTTGCCGGTCACCGCCGCCGGCGTGAAGCCGTAGATCTTGGAATACTCGTCGCTGATCCACGCCATGATCTTGGCGTTGGTGCCGACGTCGGGCGCCGGAATGTCGGTATTGGGCCCGATGTTGCGGTGGATCTTCGAGGTCAGCCGGCGCGTCAGCGATTCGAGCTCGCGCTCGCTCAGCATCGACGAGTCGCAGTTGATGCCGCCCTTCGCGCCGCCGAACGGAATGTTCACCAGCGCGGTCTTCAACGACATCAGGCAGGCAAGCGCGCGCATGTCCTGCATGTCGGTCTCGGGGTGATAGCGCAGCCCGCCCTTATAGGGGCCGCGCGCGTTGTGGTGCTGCACGCGATAGCCGGTGAACACGCTCAGGCCGCCGTCGTCGCGCCGCAGCGGCAACTCGACGCGGATCTCGCGGCTCGGGTTGAGGAGAATCTCGTACTCCTGGGCCCCGTAGCCCAGACGGTCGCAGGCCCGCTTCAGAAAGAACGCGTGCGAGGACCGGGCGTCGTTGTCGCCGTCTCCCGTCGTATACATGGTCTAACCTTGTCTTGTTGGAGGCGATCGCCGCAAGGGAAAACCTTGGATTCTCCCGGTTGCGGCGGCGCGGCGGTCGCGCTGAACCCAGCGCTCGCCGTCCTTGCGATAGCCCTTCTTGACTGCCGTCCAGGCGACGCGGTGCGCAATCTCTTCCTGACGATCGCGGCCGCGATAGGTTTTCCAGGTGTGGTTGAAGCCTTCGCGATAAACGCGCTGCGCGGCCTTGGGCAGGTGACGACGCACCGGTTCCGGCAAGTCGGCGTTGGTGCGATAGGGCAAGGCTGGTGCTGCCTAGGCGTCGCGCTCCGGCAGGTCTGCGCGCAGGATGTCGTAGAGCCGGTGCACGACCGGCGTGCGCACCGACGGTCCGGTCAGGTCGGAGGTATCCTGCTTTTCCGCCAGCACCCGGGCCATTTCGAGTTCGGCCGGCGTGGCCTCGGCGTCGAGTACCTGGGCAATGAGGCTTTCGTCGAGCGGCCCGACGATCTCGATGACCTGGGTCCGTGTCAGCTTGGTGTTCATGTTCGGACTCCTGAACTAGCCCGGGACGATTTCCCAGGAACCGTCGGCGCGGCGGCAGGCGGTGCCGTAGGCTTCTTCCTCACGGTCGCCGATCATCACCGTTTGCCGGTATTCCCGGCATTGCTCGCCCGACGTCTTCTGGTAGGTGCGGGTCGGCGTCACGGTGCCGGCGTGGCCGCTGTCGGGGTTGCGCCAGGTGTTTGTGGTGCCCGTTGGTGCCGTTTCCAGCGTCGACTGGGTCGTGCGCTCCATCATCAGCCGGTCGGCGCGGTCGAGCGACTTGCCGATCTCACTGCCGGCCAGGGCGACGAGCAGCGTGCCGGCGGCAGTCGCCGCCAGCTGGCCCTTGCCCTTGCCGACCTGGGCGCCCAGCACGGCGCCGGCGGCGGCGCCGATCACGGTGCCGACCTGTTCCTTGGGACCGGCGCCCTCGCAGGCGGACAGCGCGACGCTGCCCAGCATCACGAATGCGATGTATCTGATCCGGTTCATTCTCAACCTCGCTGCAGTTTCACGATCCAGGCACAACCGATCCGCTCGTCGATGACGCCGCCGGTAAGTTCCCGGCCGTCGATGTGCCCTTCGAGAAGGACCGACGGTGCCTGCATCCGGCCCAGTCGCCCGCGCACGAAGCCCTCTTCCGTGACAAGGCCGGCAATGACGATGTCCCTGCCGGCTTCGGTGCCGATGATCCCGTTGCGAACGGTCACGCCGGCGATCGTATGGGTGCCGCATGCGCTGCCGCTGAGCGCCGGGGCCGGGACCATCGCGCCCGCGTAGGTGCCGTCGAACCGGGGCGAGATGTCGCTCTTGGCCATGGCCGGCGCGGTCGCCGCAAGGGCGATGGCGACGGCGCATCCCAGCGTTCGGCGAAGCTTCATGCCATTCCTCCAAGCCATCTCTATTAGAGTAGGCGGTCGGTACCGGCGCGCATTGAGTGCAATCAACGCCGCGAGATCGCGGCGCGCTTTGTTTCGCCGCGACGGCCTGTTACTTGTCGCAAGCCGGCATTGGCGAACGGCGAACCAGGAGGACGGGATGACCGCGCGATCTTTTGCCAACGACTACGCCGTCGAGGCAGGCTGGATCCTCGCCTGGGATGGCGGCCACCCGGCGCTGTGGCGGGACGCGCACGTGATCGTCTCCGGCGGCCGCTTCGCCGACGTGCGGCCTGGTCCTTTCACCGGCGATCTGCCGCGCCTCGCCGCACCGCACGACATCCTGCTGCCCGGCTTCATCAGCGGCCACACCCACGTCGCCAGCGGCACGCCGACGCGCGGCATCATCGAAGGCGCCGGATCGAGCCGGCCCTCGGCGCACGCGGTGGCGGCCCTGAGCGACGACGAGCTCGACGACCTCACCGCCTACAATCTTACCGAGATTCTGCGCGCCGGCTGCACGACGCAACTCGAAATGAGTCAGAACCTGCGCCAGGCGGAATCCTATGTTCGCGTCGCGACGAAATGGGGCGTGCGCGGCTATCCCGGCGGCATGATCCCCGCGACGCCGAAGGTCGATGCGATCTGGGCCCGGCGCGACGACAAGGTGCTCTACGACTCGGTGCCCGATACCCTGGCCGAAATCGAGGCCAACCGGCGCTTCGGCCTCGATCACATGAACGCCGCGGACGGCCTGATCAAGCCCATGCTGGCGCCGCACGCGACCGACACGCACACGCCGGAAACCATGCAAGCGATGAAACGGGCTGCGGACGAACTTGGCACCGGGCTGCACTTCCACATCGCCCAGTCGCCGTTGGAGAGCGAGCGCGTGCATCGCCTCTGGGGCATGTCGCCGGTGGCATGGATCGGCTCGTTCGGCATGTACGAGGGGCCGGTCTTCGGC
Source organism: Alphaproteobacteria bacterium (assembly GCA_038148335.1). GTDB lineage: Bacteria > Pseudomonadota > Alphaproteobacteria > SHVP01 > SHVP01 > CALJDF01. Next base: position 16,591 of record JAYQVF010000025.1, read on the forward strand.
GCCCACATGCAGGCGCTCGACTGGCCGGCCGATGCGCGGATCCTCAACGACGCCGGGGCGGTCTACGTGCACTGCCCGTCTGCCGGCGGCGCCGGCGGCGCGACGCAACCCTATCCCGAGGCGCTCGGCGCCGGCATGAACGTCAACATCGGCCTCGACACCCATTCGAACGACTACGTCGAGAACATGAAGCTTGCCGTGATCGCCGGCCGCGCGCGCAGTCGGCTGGTGGCCGACCGGCATTCCGGTCCCGTCGCACTGCCGACCATCGAAGATGCCATCGCGGGTGCGACGACGGTCGCCGCCCGGGGACTGGGTCGCGACGATCTCGGCCGCATCGCTGTGGGCGCCTGGGCCGACTTCGTCACGATCGACCTCGGCGGCTTTCTGGTCGGCGGCGGCGCGCTGCCGCCGGAGCCGTTGCACAACCTCCTCTACGCCAACGGCCTTTCGGTGCGTCACGTTGCGACGGCGGGGCGCGTCCAGGTCATGGACGGACGGCTCGTCGTGGCCGACGAGAACGAGATCGCCCGCCGCGGGGGCGCGGTCCTCGCCAGGATCTGGGAGTCGCTAGGCCGCGAGGGCCGATTCGCGCACCCCCATCGCGCGCTTACCGGTGGCTGAGCGCGTGGCGGTGCACCTGGCGTGCCGCCACCAGCAGGCCGATCCCGACGCAGCCGGCAAGCGCCGCCACGCCGAGCAGGGGATACATCGCCGCGGCCGCGACGAAGCTCAGGGCCCAGCCGAGAACGGCCAGACCGGGCGCCGCCGATAGGGCGACGATGCCGCCGACCATCAGGTCGCGCGCCGCCGGCTTGTCGCTGCCGTGCATCGACAGCAGCCGCTCGATGAGCGCCGGATCGACGTCGCGCTGATGCTCCAGGAGGCGACGGACGGTTTCCAGTTTGGCGTCGCGCTTCTTCTGGCTGTCCCAGATGCCCGCCACGATGATGACCGCGACGAACGCCCAGAACCCGATGGCGCTGAGGCCGGTGCCGATTCCCCAGTCATGCATGGGCAGATCCTCCTTGGATCGCAGTCTGGAACACGGCCGTGCCGGGTACGCTGCGTGAGGTCAAATGAACCCCAAGGATCGGCGCTGCGGGGGATTTTCGCCCCCGTTCATTTGGGTTCTAATCGACCCGACTTGTTGTCAGTAGCGGAATCCCATGACACTGACCCGGACCGATGCCGTGGCGCGCGACGCCAACGATCCCCTGGCGGGCTTCAAGGCGCGCTTCGCGCTGCCGGCCGGCAAGATCTATCTCGGCGGCAACACGCTCGGCGCGGCGAGCCATGACAGCATTGCGCGCCTGGAGCGTGCCGCGGGCCGCGAGTGGGCGACCAACCTCGTTTCGGCGTGGAATCTCGACGACTGGATCGGTCTGCCGCGCCGGATCGGCGACAAGATCGCGGGCCTCGTCGGTGCCGGACCGGGCGAAGTCGTCGTCACCGATTCGACCACGGTCAACCTGTTCAAGCTGCTCCACAGTGCGCGCGCGCTGCGGCCCGACCGCGCGGTGATCCTCACCGACCAGGAAAACTTCCCGACCGACCTCTACGTCATCGACTCGGTCGCACAAGCCACCGGGTGTCGCGTCGAGCGCGCCCCGGCCGCACAGTTGGTGGATGCGATCGCACGGATCGGCGGCGACCTCGCCGTCGTCCTCGCGACCGAAGTGGACTACGTCTCGGGCGCGCGGGCCGATATCGCGGCGGTCAACATCGCCGGTCACCGGGCGGGCGCGCTGACCCTGTGGGACCTGTCGCACAGCGTCGGCATCGTGCCCGTCGATCTGACCGCCAGCGCGACCGACTTCGCCGTCGGCTGCACCTACAAGTATCTCAACGGCGGTCCGGGGGCGCCGGCATTCCTCTACGTCGCGTCGCGTCATCAGGCGGTGGCGCCGGCGGTGCTGCCGGGCTGGATGGGACATGCCCGGCCTTTTGCCTTCGCGCCCGGCTACGAGCCGGCCGACGGCATCGCCCGCCATCTCGCCGGCACCCCGCCGATCCTCAGCATGAGCGCGCTCGAACCCGCGGTCGATCTGACCCTCGAGGCCGGCATGACCGCCGTTCGTGCCCGGTCGCAGTCGCTGACCGGCTTCATGATCGAGGTGCTGGAACAGGAATGCGCCGCCCATGGGTTATCGGTCATGACGCCCCGCGATCCGGAGCGCCGCGGCGGTCATGTCGCGGCCGCGCATCCCGAAGGCTACGCCGTGATGCAGGCATTGATCGATCAGGGAATCGTGGGCGATTTCCGCCCGCCCGCGACCATGCGGTTCGGTCTGCACCCGCTCTATGTCGGTCACGCCGACGTCTGGGACACCGTGGCCGCCCTGCGCGATATCCTGGAAACCCGCCGCTACGACCGGCCGCAATACCGCAGCCGCAGGGCGGTGACCTGACAGGGTCGTCGCCGGGCCAGGGAGCGATGCCGTGGGCGGCCGGACTGCCGGCTCGCGCTTCGCCTTTTTCGCGTCAAAGTTTGATGCTCTGCTCAGGAACGTTAGAAAAAGGCGCCCCCTAAGAACGTGTGGGTCGGCGACATCAACCGGTGATTGTGCTGTGTACGGGAACTCGTACACAATGGAACCACCTCAGAACGAGGCCCATCTGCCGGCGGTTTTTTTGGTGCAGGTTTGGTCTTGGGTGTTGGGGAGGATTGGCTCGGGAGGATAGGGGATCCGGCCAGTGCCTGCCGCGATGCAGTTGAAGGCGCTTCGACGCCGGGCCGGGTTGTCGGTCCGCGGCATGGCTTCTTTGCTCGACATCCCGCCGAGTAGTTACCAGTACTACGAGCGCGGCTACGCGCGCGCCCAGCTCCCGCTGGAATTGAGCGTGCGTCTGAGGCCCCTGTTGCTCGAGCGCGGCATCGCTTCGCGCGACATCGACCGGCTGTGTCCGGTGATGGCGCGAGACGCTGCGCCGTTGTCCTGGGCTCGGCTCACCGCGTGGTCCGATGTTGTGTCTTGGCCAGTTGTGGGACGAGGGACCATGGATGAATCGGATCGTTTGCCCGTTCCTGGCTCGGCCAGCGAAACGCTGATCGCCCTGCCGGTGGTCGACGACGACATGGCCAGCGTCGCGACGCCGGGCGCCCATGTCGTTGTGGACTGGAGCGACACCGGCCTGATCGACGGCCGCTGCTATCTCGTCCGCAGCAACGGCGCCGCCTGCATCCGCCGCTATCGCGCCACCGCGCCCCGCTTCGAGGCAGACCGCCCCGGCGGCCGGTCCGTCGGCCTCGACTGCGACGTGGTCGGCCGGGTGGTCTACGTCGTGCGCAGCCTCTGACGCCGCGCAATCCTGCGCCTCCCGGAAAGCCAATTCTCAACCTGCCCTGGTTGCGATAGCGTCACGCCGCGTGTGACGGAGTGACGGACTCGCCCCAATGAAAGAAGTCGAACTGCGCCTTGCCCTGGTCTGCTACGGCGGCGTCTCGCTCGCCGTCTACATGCACGGCGTCACCAAGGAATTCCTCAAGCTTATCCGTGCCTCGCGCGCCTGGCACGCCATGCCCAAGGGCACTGCGCGCAACGGGGCGAGCTACGACGCGGCGCCGCACAGCGCCGATCCCGAGATCGACACCGAACGCGCCTATTTCGACCTGCTGAAGACGATCGGCGACCACGTCGATCTGCGGGTCGTCATCGACGTCATCACCGGCGCCTCGGCGGGCGGCATCAACGGCATCATCCTCGCGCGCGCGATCGCGCACGACCTGTCGCTCAGCCCGCTGCGCGACGTGTGGCTGCACGAGGCCGATATCAACGAGCTTCTCGCCGAGAACCGCGCCGCGCGGGTGTGGTCCAAGTGGTTCCTGCGGCCGCTGGTCTACGGCTATGTCCGGCGGATCGGCGAGACCGATCCCGAAATGCGGGAGAAGCTGTCCCGTTTCCTGCGCTCGCGATGGTTCCGTCCGCCGTTCGACGGCGAGCACCTGACGAGCGTCCTCTACAAGGCGATGCGCGACATGGGCGAACCGTCGGCCGGCGCCTCGCTGTTGCCGGCGGGCCAGCGCCTCGACCTCGTCGTTACCCTGACCGACTTCTACGGCTATCCCCAGCGCGTGCCGATGTACGATCCGCCCTTTCTGACCGAACGCGAGCATCGCCACACGCTGCATTTCGCCTACCAGCGCTACCGCAACGGCGACGAGGTGAGCGACTTCACCACCGCCAACCTGCCGTCGCTGTCCTTCGCGGCGCGCGCGACCTCGTCGTTTCCCGGCGCCTTTCCGCCGGCCCAGCTCGCCGAGACGGACCGGGTCTGCCGGCGCCTCAAGGTGCCATGGGCCACGCGGGCGCGCTTTCTCGAGGACAACTTCCATATCTACACCCAGGCCGGGGTCGATCCGGCGCTGACCTCCTTCGTCGACGGGTCGGTCCTCAACAACAAGCCGATCGCCCAGGCGATGGACGCCATCCGCGGCCGCTCGGCGCACCGCCAGATTGACCGCCGCGTCGTCTACATCGATCCCGACCCGGCGCAGGAACCGCCGCCGCCCGACGGGCGCCGCCCCAACTGGTTCGGCACGCTCAAGGGCGCGCTGTCCGACCTGCCGCGCAACCAGCCGGTGTTCGACGACCTGTCCTGGGTCCGCGCCTACAACCGCCGGGTCCGCAACCTCAAGGCCAACATCGAGGCCGCGCGGCCGCAGATTTCGGATCGCGTCCGCCAGCTCACCAAACGCGCGCTCGAGCGGGTCTCCAAGCCCGATCACCTCGGCAGCCTGCGCGAGGCGGCCAACGCCGAGGCGGCGCGCGAGGGCGGCTTCGCCTACGAGGCCTACGTGCGCCAGAAGATGCGCTCGGTCATGGACTACGTCGCCGACCTGCTGACCGAGATCGGCGGCTTCCAGCCGGAATCGCCCGAGTCGGTGGCGATAGCCGGGCTGCTCGGCGACTGGTGCCACGCGCGCGAGATCTTCATCGCCGACGGCCCGATCCCGCTCGCCGCCAACGTCACCCGGCGCGAGCCGCCGCCCTGGGTGCGTTTCATGCTCCAGTTCGACCTGCCGTTCCGCTCGCGCCGTCTGCGTTTCGTGATCCGCCAGCTGAACCTCAGCTATCCCGAGGCCGATACGCCCGGTGGCGCCACGGGCGCCGAGGTCAACGCGCTGAAAAAGGACCTCTACGAGGTGATGGACGCCATGCGCCGCCGCACCGCCGCCGGCTTCGTCAGCGCCGAATTGATCACGCGGGTGCGCAACGCCTTCGGCGTCAATCCCGCGATTACCTCGCACGAGACGCTGGATGCGATCGTCGCCGCGCTGGCCGAAGAGATCGACCTGCGCCGCCTCAACAAACGGCTCGATGCGCTGCTCGCGGAAATGCCGCGCAGCTGGGGCGAGATCCGGATGAACCTGCTCACGGCCTATGTCGGCTTCGCCTTCTGGGATCCGCTGACCTTCTCGCTCACCAACTGGCGCGAGGCCGACGAGTACGAAGAGATCCGCGTGCACCGCATCAGCCCCGAGGACGCCGACACCATCCGTGCCGGTGGCGCCAAGGCGACGCTCAAGGGCATCGACTTCGGGCATTTCGGCGCCTTCTTCAGCCGCAAGCGGCGCGAGAACGACTATCTCTGGGGCCGCCTTCACGCCGCCGACCGGCTGGTCGACGTGCTGCTCGACGCCGCGCGCCAGCAGGGTGCGCCCGAGATCGGCAACGTGACCGCGCTGAAGAAACGTCTGTTCGAGAACATCCTCGACAGCGAGGCCGACCGCCTCGGCACCGTGCCCGACATCCTCGACGAGATCCGGGCGGAGGTGGCGCGGCTCTAGGCCGTGGTCGGCTCTTCCAGCCGCATGCCGCGCGTGTTGGCGCTCTTCATGTCGGCGCCGGTGAGATCGGCATAGCGCACGTGGCCCGTGTCCTGGCCGTCGAGGCTGCGAATCCGCATCGACCGCAGGTCGGCGCCGGTGAGGTTCGCCTTGCGCAGGTTGGCATTGCGCATTTTGGTGCCGCGCAGGTCGGCGACGGAAAGATTGGCCCCTTCGAGATTGCAGTCGCTGAGATCGGCGAGTTCCAGCTTGGCGTCGCGCAGGTTGGTGTGGCTCAGGTCGCACTGCGCCAGCCGCGCGCCGCTGAGATAGGCCCCCGGAAGTTCGAGCCCCGACAGGTCGTAGGACTCGAGCGACAGGCGCGTGCCGCGCTCGCCGGCCGACGACGCCCACAGCGCGTGCGCCCGCAGCATCCCCTGTAGGTCTTCCGGCAGGGCGAGAAGGCCGCGCAGCGCCTCGTCCGCGTTGGCGCGATCGATCGTCGCGCCGGCCAGTATGGCACCGCGGAAGCGCGATCCCATCAGACTGGCCCGTTCGAGATTGGCGCCGGAAAGATCGGCGGCCGTCAGGTCCGCGGAATCGAGTCTGGCGCCGGAAAGATTCGCCATCGACAGGTCGGCTTCCTCGAAGTCGACGCCCTCGAAATTGGTCTGGCTCGCATCGACGTTCTTGAGATTGGCGCGCTTCATGTTGGCGAACAGCATCCGCGCCTTGCGCAGCACCGAGCCCTCGAGATTGGCGCCGGTCATGTCGGTGCGGGTTTCCGCCGCCCCCACGCTGGCCTTGCCGGGCCGAAGGTCGGCGTCCGCCAGGTTGGCGCCCTTGAGCGTCGCGCCGCGGAACCGCGCGCCGCGCAGGTCGGCGCCTTCGAAGTTGGTGCGCGTCAGGTTGGCGCCCGACAGGTTGGCGCCGAACAGGTCCGCCTCGCGCAGGTCGGCCGTCGTCAGGTCGATGCGCGAAAGGTCGGCGCCGGTCAGCGCCGCGCCGCGCAGGTCGATGCCCGGCAACCGCAGCCCGGCAAGATTCGCCTCGCGCAGATCGGCGCGCTTGCCGCCGGGGCGGCCCGCCGCAAAGCGGGCATGGTCGCGAAGAATGGAGACGAGTGATTGGGCGTCCAGCGTCTGGGTCATGAGGCGGAAGTTTGTTGTGCGGTGCTTCTATTGGCTGTGACGACGCTAACAGAATCGATTGATCGCGCCCGAACTATCGATTCGGATTTGCAGCGAATTTGAGTGAGTTTTCGGCCGCGCCGCGTATCATCGCGCCGATGTCATCAGCACCCGAACGAATCGAACTCACGCCCGGCCTTGCCGTGTCGCGCCTGACGCGCGGCAACTGGCAGCTCGCCGAAAAGCATGGCCCCAAAGTCGACCGCGACGTCGCCATCGACGGCATGCGACGCTTCGTCGAGGCGGGGATCACCAACTTCGACTGCGCCGATCACTATGTCGGCGTCGAGGAACTGATCGGCGAATTCCGCCGGCGCCATCCGGCGCTCGCCGAACGGCTCACGGTGCAGACCAAGCTCGTGCCCGACCGGGACGTACTCCGCGGGATCACGCGCCGGGACGTCGAACTCATCGTCGACCGCGCGCGCTCGCGGCTCGACATGGAGACGCTCGATTTCATCCAGTTCCACTGGTGGGACTACGAGGTGCCGGGCTATGTCGACAGCATGCTGTGGCTGGCCGAGATGCAG
>JAYQVF010000026.1:0-23722 GCA_038148335.1 Alphaproteobacteria bacterium
GGATCGTGGTGTTGCGGTCGATCAGGCGCGTGAACACGCCGCCCAGCGTCTCGATGCCGAGCGACAGCGGCGTCACGTCGAGCAGCAGCACGTCTTTCACATCGCCCTGCAGCACGCCGGCCTGGATCGCCGCGCCCATGGCCACGACCTCGTCGGGGTTGACGCCCTTGTGCGGCTCGCGGCCGAAGAAGGTCTTCACCGTCTCGATGACCTTCGGCATGCGCGTCATGCCACCGACCAGCACCACTTCGTCGATCTCGCCCGCGGTCAGACCCGCATCCTTGAGGGCCTTCTTGCACGGCTCGACGGTGCGCTGGATCAGGTCGTCGACCAGCGCCTCGAGCTTGGCGCGGGTCAGCTTCATGGTCAGGTGCTTGGGGCCGGACGCATCAGCGGTGATGAACGGCAGGTTCACTTCCGTCTGCATCGAGCTCGACAGTTCGATCTTGGCCTTCTCCGCCGCTTCCTTGAGGCGCTGCAGGGCCAGCTTGTCGGAGCGCAGGTCGATGCCCTGCTCCTTCTTGAACTCGTCGGCGAGGTAGTTCAGCAGGCGCATGTCGAAGTCTTCGCCGCCGAGGAACGTGTCGCCGTTGGTCGACTTCACCTCGAACACGCCGTCGCCGATCTCAAGCACCGAGACGTCGAAGGTGCCGCCGCCGAGGTCGTAGACCGCGATGGTCTTGCCTTCGTTCTTGTCGAGCCCGTAGGCGAGCGACGCGGCGGTCGGTTCGTTGATGATGCGCAGCACTTCGAGGCCCGCGATCTTGCCGGCGTCCTTGGTCGCCTGGCGCTGGGCGTCGTTGAAGTACGCGGGAACGGTGATGACGGCCTTTTCGACCTTTTCGCCGAGATAGTTCTCGGCGGTTTCCTTCATCTTCTGCAGGATGAAGGCGGAAACCTGGCTCGGCGAATATTTCTCGCCGCGCGCCTCGACCCAGGCGTCGCCGTTGCTCGCCTTGACGATCTTGTACGGCACCATGTCCTTGTCCTTGGAGGTCATGGGATCGGCGAAGGTGCGGCCGATCAGGCGCTTGATCGCGAACAGGGTGGCTTCGGGGTTGGTCACCGCCTGGCGCTTCGCGGCCTGGCCGACCAGGCGCTCGCCGTCTTCGGTGAAGGCGACCATCGAGGGGGTCGTACGCGCGCCCTCGGCGTTCTCCAGAACCTTGACGTCGCCGCCTTCCATGATGGCGACGCACGAGTTCGTGGTCCCGAGGTCGATACCAATAACTTTGCTCATGTGTTCACTCCTTTGCGGCGGATCCCGGGTGGAGCCCCTGAACCGGCAGCTCTTCTGCGGATCCCCTTGGGAACAACCGTTGTGGCCGCAGGGTTATATAAGCCGCGAATCCGCCCCGACAAGCGTTTCGGGGCCTGAATCTCCCGACCGGGCGTCAATTTGACGCTGCGCGGGAGGCTTTCAAGCCGCCCGGCCGGTGTGGCGGTCGTGGTAGCGGGCCTCGATGGCGTCCCAGACCTCGGCTTCCAGCCGGACATCGTTGAAACGATTGGTTTCCTGGATGCCGGTGGGCGAGGTCACGTTGATCTCGGTGAGATAGCGGCCGCCGATCACGTCGATGCCGACGAAGATCAGGCCGCGCTCCTTGAGGGCCGGGCCGATCGCCTCGCAGATCTCCATTTCGGTCTTCGTGATCTCGGTTTTAACGGGCTTGCCGCCGACATGCATGTTGGCGCGCACCTCACCCGTCGCCGGGACGCGGTTGATGGCGCCGGCGGCGCGGCCGTCGATCAGGATAATCCGCTTGTCGCCCTCGCGCACCTCGGGCAGGTAGCGCTGGACGATGACCGGTTCGCGGTACATCTGGGTGAACATTTCCATCAGCGAACTGAGGTTCTCGTCGTCCGGCTTGAGGCGAAATACCCCGGCGCCGCCGTTGCCGAACAGCGGCTTGACGATGATGTCCTTGTGCTTGAGGCGGAACTCCCGGATCTGCGCCAGGTCCGAAGTGATCAGCGTCTCCGGCATGACCCCCGGGAAGTGCGTCACGAACAGTTTTTCCGGCGCGTTGCGCACGTGTACCGGATCGTTGACCACCAGCGTTTCGGGGTGGACGTGTTCGAGGATGTGGGTCGCCGTGATGTAGGACATGTCGAACGGCGGGTCCTGGCGCATCAGCACGACGTCGAGCGTCGCGAGATCGATGACCTCGGGCGCGCCGAGCGTGAAGTGGTTGCCCTTCTCGCGGCGCACTTCGAGCGCCTGGGCCCGGGCGAAGGCGCGCCCCTCGCTGAGGAAGAGATCGCGCGGCCCGTAGTGAAACAATCCGTGACCGCGCGCCTGCGCTTCGAGCGCGAGCATGAAGGTCGAGTCGGCGTTGATGTCGATGCCGGAGATGTGGTCCATCTGGATGGCGACGGCGAGGCTCATGGCGTTCCTGTCGGGCTTTGCGGAATGGGGCTTAGTTGAGGTGCGACTTTATCTTCTGCACCAGCTTGGCGGCATCATGCCGCTGGGCGTCGTTCTCCGCGACCTCCTGATAGTGCTCCGCGGCAGCCACCGCCTCGTTTACGAGGCCGCAGGCCACCTTCAGGACGCCCAGTTCGCGCCACAGCGGCGGCAGATCGGGGGCGAACATCAGGATGTGTTCGACCAGCTCGGCCGCCCGGTCGAAGCGCCGCAATTGCACCGCGCGCGACTTGAGGTTGTTCTGCAGCCGCACCAGGACGTCGCGTTTGGCGACCGGCTGGTAGAACGCCGGTTCGAGATCGGCCTCGGCGTTGAACGATTTCAGCAGGGTGCGCATGTCGGCCGGGCTTACCGGCGTACCGTTGAACGGGTCCAGAACCGCGCGCGCGTTGCCGTGATCGACCCGGACAAGAAAATGATAGGGAAACGAAAGCCCGTGGACTGTCCATCCGGCGCGCGTCCCGGCATCGATCATCAGGATGCCCAGGCTGACGGGCAGGCCCTTGCGCCGGTCGATGACGCGGATCAGGTTCGCATTCTGGTCGTCGTCGTAGTTCTGCTGGTCGCCGGCGTAGCCGTTGGCGCGCACCAGCATGTCGCACAGGGCGGCAGCCATGTCGTTGGCGCTGGGCTTCCCGCGGGGAAGGGCGGCGGCCAGGTCGGCGAGATGGGCGCGATAGCGGTCGAGCGCGACGTTCGGCCGGTCCAGCGCGGCGAGCCACAACGCCGTCTCGCCGAGATCGATCGCCGCATCGTCGCGACCGCCGACGTCCTTCAGGCGCGCCTGGATTTCCTCGCGGCTCGGCGCGGCGTCGCTCACGAAGCGCGTCTCGGATCGTCCTTGAGAACCACGTAGCTCACGACGCGCGTGACGCCCTTGATGTTGCTGGCATGCGCCGTGACCTTTTCGAGTTCGGCCTGGTTCTGCGCGATTCCCATCAGATAAACCACGCCGTTCACGGTCTCGACCGAATAGTTGAGCGCCGAGATGTCCTTGTCGCTCAGCAGCTTGAACCGCAGTTCGTTGGCGATCCGGACGTCCTTGAAATAGTCGACCAGACCGGCGCGGTTGCGAACCTCGACTTCGTTGAAGACTTCCTTGACGCCTTCGACCTGCCAGGCGAGGCGCGCGACCTCGACGCGGTCGTCCGGATTGTCGACGCTGCCGCTCAGCAGGACGCGGCCCTCGACCGAATCGACGCTCACCCGGGTGAACAGCCTGTCGCTCTTTTCGAGCAGGTTGTCCTTGATGCGGAACTCGATGCTGGCGTCGTCTACGGCGGCGCCGATCGAGCGCTCCTGGGCCGCGGCGACGCCAACCGTGGCGGCACCCCCGACGATGACCCCGCCGCAGCCGCCGAGGCCGATACCGGCGGCGACAAAAAGAGCTGGTGCGAGAAGTGTCTTGCGGTTCACGCGAATGGCCTCCTTGATCAACGGCGTTCGTCCAACCCTCTGGGTCGCATCTTACACGAGCCGCCGCCTGGCGGCAGCCCGTTCAGGACGGCCGCCAGGCGTCGGCGCGGTGCAGCGGCAGACGGCCGCGGCGCAACAGCACCACATCGTAGCGCAGGCGAAGATTTTCCAGACGCCGCCGTCCGGCAAACGCCTCCAGCGTCCGGCGAATGCGCAGCCATTGCCGTTCGGCGATCAGGTCGCGCAGCGAAGCGTCGGGCCCGCGCGCCTTGACCTCGACTGCGACGAGCATCCGGCCGCGGCGCGCGATGACGTCGATTTCGCCGAGCGGGGTGCGCTCGCGGCGTGCCAGGATGACATAGCCCTTGAGCCGCAACAGCCAGACCGCAATGGCCTCGGCTCGTCGCCCCCTGGTTTCGGCGCGGCGCCGCGATGCCGTCATCGCCGTCCGCTCAGCTCCAGGGCGCGCGCATACACCTTGCGTTTGGCCAATCCGGTCTCCCGGGCGATGCGCGTCGCGGCCTGGCTCGGCGAATCGGTCTTGAGCGCATCGCGCAGCAGGTCGTCGAGCGCGGCATCGTCCATCGCCTGCGCCGCCGGCGGGCCAACGAGCAGCACGAACTCGCCGCGCGTCTCCGCCGACTCGGCGGCGCGCAACTCGGCGAACGTGCCGTGGCGTACTTCTTCGTACAGCTTGGTCAGCTCGCGGCACACCGACGCGTCGCGCTCGCCGAGAACGGCGGCGAGATCGTCCAGCGCGTCGGCGAGCCGCGACCCGCGCACGAAGAAGACCAGCGTCGCGCGCAGGTCCTTGAATTCCTCGAGCAGCGCGCGGCGCGGTCCCTGCTTGGCCGGAAGAAAGCCGGCAAACAGGACCCGGTCGGTCGGCAGGCCGGCGACCGACAGCGCCGCGGTCAGCGCCGAGGCGCCCGGCACCGCGAAGACCGGCAGGCCGGCCGCGCGCAGCTCCCGGATGAGCTTGTAGCCCGGGTCGGAAATCAGCGGCGTGCCGGCGTCAGACACCAGCGCCAGGACGTCGCCGGCGGCGATGCGTTCGACAATCTTCGGCCGCACCTCGGCCGCATTGTGGTCGTGATAGGCCCATAGCTTGGTGGCGATGCCCAGGTGCTTCAGCAAACGGCCGGTCACGCGTGTGTCTTCGCAGACTACAAGATCGGCGGCGGCGAGAATCGTCCGCGCCCGTTCGGTGATGTCGCCGAGGTTGCCGATCGGCGTCGCCGTGACGTACAGGCCGGGGCTCAATTTACTTGCCATGCGGGGACCGCTACTCTTTCGCCCGCAGCTCGACGGGGATCGATGATCTTTACTGACGGAAGGCCCGTTTCCGGTTTGCGCCTGCTGCTCCGCGCGCGCGTCGTCATCCTCGTTTCGGCGGTCTCGGTTGGTCTGGCGTCGTGCGCCGATACCAACCTAGGATCGGTTTTCCCGCCCATCATAGCCGATGGTTCGCGCAACGCAGCCACGTTGCCGCCCGATCGCGCGGCGGCTGCCGCGCCGCCGGCGGTACCGGCCCCGGCGCCGGTCGATCCTGCGGCGCCCCAGCGTGTGCCGCCGCGCGAAGAGGTGCCGGTTCTCACGCCGCCGCCGCTGCCGCCCGTCGCCCAGACTCCGCCCCCCGCCGCGCCGCCGCCTCCGGAGATCGCGCTGACGCGGCCGGCCGAGGAAGAAGACGGCCCGGTTCGCGTCGCCCTGCTGCTGCCGCTCAGCGGACCCAACGCCGGGGTCGGCCAAAGCCTGCTCAACGCCGGCCTGATGGCGCTGTTCGACATCGGCGACAACCGCCTGACCCTGATGCCGCGCGATACCGAAGGTTTGCCCGAAGGCGCGCTCGACGCCGCCGAGCGTGCAATCGAGGACGGCGCCGAGATCGTCCTCGGACCGCTTTTCAGTGCCTCGGTCCAGGCCGCCGCGCAGGTCACCCGCGCCCGCGGGCTTAACATGATCGCGTTCTCGACCGACCGCAGCGTCGCCGGCAACGGCGTCTTTCTCATCGGCTTTCTCCCCGAACAGCAGGTCGACCGCGTCGTCGGTTTTGCCACCAGTCAGGGTATGCAGCGTTTTGCGGCGCTTCTGCCTGAAAACGCTTACGGCGCCACGATTCAGAGTGCGCTGGAGGCATCGGTCACGCGCCGCGGCGCCTTCGTAGCCAGGACTGAAACCTATGCCGGCGGTCCGGACGCGTTCCAGGAACCGGTCGAGCGCCTCGCCAACTACCAGGCGCGGCGCGCCGAGCTGCGCGCGCTACGCGCCCAGTTGCAGTCCCGCGACGACGAGGTGTCGCGCCGCACGCTGCAGCGTCTCGAGGGTCGCGAGACGGTTGGCGAGGTCGGCTTCGAAGCGGTGATGATGGCTGAGGGCGGCGACCGCTTGCGGGCGCTGGCGCCGCTGCTGCCGTTCTACGACGTCGATCCGTCTGCGGTGCGCTTTCTCGGCACCGGCCTGTGGGACGAGCCGGGCCTCGGTCGCGAGCCGGCCCTGGTCGGCGGCTGGTTCGCCGGGCCGACGCCCGAGGCCAATGCCGAATTCAGCGCCCGCTATGAACAGCTGTTCGGCGCGCCGCCGCCGCGGATCGCGAGCCTGGCCTACGACGCCACGGCGCTGGCCGCAGTGCTGGCGCGCACAAGGGACAAGCCGTACTTCACGGGTGACGCGCTGACCAACACAGCAGGCTTCGCCGGGATCGACGGGATTTTCAGATTCCGGGCCGACGGCCTGTCAGAGCGCGGCCTCGCCGTACTTGAAGTGCGGCCCGACGGCTTCCGGGTGGTCAGCCCGGCCCCCAAGACCTTCGACGACGTCACCAACTGAGGGCGTCGCTCAGCGCTGCCACCAGCGCGTTCAGGACGCGCCGGCCGCCGGGGGTGGCCGTCATGCGGCTTTCGTCGATGTCGAGCAGACCCTGGTCGATCAGGTCGGCGACGCGCGGCAGGCGCGCGACGTCGTCGAGCATGCGGCCCGCCACGGCGGCGAATCGCGCGCCGGGAATGCCCTCGGCAAGCCGCAGGCCCATGAGCAATAGCTCGGTGCCGCAGGCCGCGGCATCGAGCGCGCTCTCTTCCGCGATGCCGTGGCCATGTTCTTCGGTCGCCGCCAGCCAGGCGGCGGGATTGGCGATCGTCTCCGTGGCATAGCGGTGGCCGGCGACGACGAGACGGCCGTGCGCGCCGGGGCCGATCCCGACGTATTCGCCGTAGCGCCAGTAGGTCAGGTTGTGGCGGCCCTGCATGCCAGGCACCGCATGGTTGGACACCTCATAACCCGGCAGGCCGGCCGCCGCCGAGATGTCCTGGGTCGCGTCGTAGAAGTCCGCCAGCGTGTCGTCGTCGCGCGGGACGAGCCGGCCGCGCCGCGCCGCGGCGCCGAACGCGGTGCCGTCCTCGATGGTGAGCTGGTAGAGCGAAACGTGTCCCGGGGACAGGGCGAGGGCCTCGCGCAGCGCCGCCTCCCAGTCCTGTGCGGTCTGGTCCGGCAGGCCGTAGATCAGATCGAAGGTGGTGTTCGGGAAGACGCCTTGCGCGCGTGCCAGCGCGTCATGCGCCTCGGCGGCCGAGTGGTTGCGGCCGAGGAAACGCAGGGCCGCGCCGTCGAACGACTGGATGCCGAGCGATAGCCGCGTGACGCCGGCGTCGCGCAGCGCGACGAAGTGTGCCGCCTCGCTCGATGTCGGATTCGCCTCGAGCGATATCTCGGCCTCGCGCGCGAGGCCGAACACCTGTGCCGCATCTTCGAGGACGCCCGCGACGAGGGCCGGCGGCATCAGCGACGGCGTGCCACCGCCGAAATAGACGCTGGTCAGCGCCGCGGCCGTGCGCCCCCGCAGGTTCGCCATGTGTTCCATCTCGCGGCGGAACGCGGTGCGCCAGGCGGCAGGATCGATCGCGCGCGTCTTGCGGACGTTGAAGTCGCAATAGGGACAGATGCGTTCGCAATAGGGCCAGTGAAGATAGAGCCCGACGCCGGCGGCCGGGTCGGCGGCGAGCACCGGTTCAGCCGGCGGGGCCGAAGCAGGCATCGAGCAGCTTCCGGAACGCGACGGCGCGGTGGCTGATGGCGTGTTTGTCCGCCGGTTCCATCTCGGCAAAGGTGATGTCGTGGCCGTCGGGCACGAACATCGGATCGAATCCGAACCCCTTGTCGCCGCGGATCGGCCAGACCAGCGTGCCGAAGACCTTGCCCTCGAAGGACTCGCAGTGCCCGTCGGGCCAGCACAGCGAAAGCGCGGCGGTGAAGTTGGCGCGCCGGTCGGCGGTCTCAGCCAGCGCATCGTTGACCTTTTTCATGGCGACGAAGAAGTCGCGCTCGGGTCCCGCCCAGCGCGCCGTGTAAATCCCGGGTTCGCCGCCGAGCGCATGCACCTCGATCCCGGAATCGTCGGCCAGCGCCGGCAGGCCCGATGCCGCGGCGGCGGCGCGCGCCTTCAGCTCGGCGTTGCCGATGAACGTCGTCTCCGTTTCGTCGGGCTCGGGCAGACCGAGATCGCCGGCCGACACGACGTCGAGCCCGAACGGCGCGAGAAGGTCGCGAATCTCGCGGACCTTCCCGGCATTGTGGCTGGCGACGACCAGCTTCCTGTCGGCAAAGCGCCGGGCCATGGCGTCAGTCGAGCTTCAGCGCCTTGCGCTGGAACGCGCACAGTTCCTCGATACCGCCCTTGGCGAGCCGGAACAGTTCGTGGAACTGGTTTTCGCTGAAGGGCAGGCCCTCGGCCGTGCCCTGCACCTCGATGATGCGCCCGCCGGCCGTCAGCACGAAGTTCGCGTCGGCCTGGGCGGTCGAGTCCTCGGCGTAGTCGAGGTCGAGCACCGGCTCGCCCTCGTAGATGCCGCACGACACGGCCGCGACCTGGTCGTGCAGCGGGATTTCGGCGAGCAGCCCCTGCTTCACGAGGCCCTGCAGCGCCTGGTGCAGCGCGACGTAGGCGCCGGTGATCGAGGCCGTGCGCGTGCCGCCGTCGGCCTGCAGCACGTCGCAGTCGATGGTGATCTGGCGCTCGCCGAGCGCCTTGAGGTCGGTGATCGAGCGCAAGGACCGGCCGATCAGGCGCTGGATCTCCTGCGTGCGCCCGCTCTGCTTGCCGCGCGCCGCCTCGCGCGCGGTGCGGCTGCCGGTCGAGCGCGGCAGCATGCCGTACTCGGCGGTGACCCAGCCCTGGCCGGCATTGCGCAGGAACGGCGGCACCCGTTCCTCGACGCTCGCCGTGCAGATCACGTGCGTATCGCCGCACTTGATCAGGCACGATCCCTCGGCGTGCTTGGCCGCGCCGGGCTTGAGGCTGATCTTGCGAAGCTGGTCCGGATTGCGTCCCGAGGGACGCGCGGCTGCCGCCTTGGTTGTCATGATGACCCCTTTGCTGGAGCGGCGGTTCTAGCCGCCGAGGGTGGCGAGGTCCAGCCGCGCCCCGGCTTCGTTGACATTCGAGGGTGCCGCACTACATTCAGGCTCGCTCCAGGGGGCCCAGGAACGTCTTGGATAACCTAGATGATTCAAGAGCTTAGCGAGAGAAATCGGGAGATATTCCGGCGCCTCGTCGAGGCCTATATGGAAACCGGCGAACCGGTCGGTTCCGCACGCCTGGCCGAGCGCCTGGACATCAAGCTGTCGTCGGCGACGATTCGCAACGTCATGGCCGATCTGCAGGCCTTCGGCCTGCTCTATTCGCCGCACACCTCGGCGGGTCGTATCCCGACGCCGGCGGGCCTCAGTTTCTTCGTCGACGGCCTGCTCGAGATCGGCAACGTCAGCGAGGAGGATCGCGCCAACATCGACGCCGCCTGCGCCGCCACCGGGCGCAGCATCGAGGACATGCTGACCGAGGCGATCGACGGGCTGTCCGGCCTGTCGCACTGCGCCGGCCTCGTCGTCGCACCGAAGAAGAACGCCTCGTTGCGCCACGTCGAATTCGTCGGCCTGTCGCCGTCGCGGGTCCTTGCCGTCATGGTGGGCGAGGACGGCCAGGTCGAAAACCGCGTCATCGAAACGCCCCAGGGCTGGACCCCGAGCTCGCTGATGGAAGCGACCAACTACATCAACGCGCGCGTGCGCGGCCGCACGCTGGGCGAACTTCAGGCCGACCTGCGCGAGGAACAGCGGCAGCTGCGCGCCGAACTCGACGAGCTGGCCAGCCGCCTGGTCGAGGACGGTCTCGCGACGTGGAGCGGCGACGAGCGCGCGACCCTGATCGTGCGCGGCCGCGCCAACCTGCTCGAGGACGTCAGCGCGATCGAGGACCTGGAACGCGTGCGCGAGCTGTTCGACGTGCTCGAGGCCAAGACCGGTCTCGCCAGCCTGCTCGAGCTCACGCGCGACGCGCAGGGCGTGCGCATCTACATCGGCTCGGAAAACAATCTCTTTAACGCGGCGGGCTGTTCTATGATTGTCGCGCCCTATACCGACAGCCGCGAGCGCATCATCGGCGCCGTCGGCGTGATCGGTCCGACGCGCCTGAACTACGCGCGAATCATTCCCATGGTCGATTACACGGCAAAGGTGCTCGGCCGCCGTATTGGCCGCTAGGACGCAAGAAGGAACACGACGGATGACCCAATCGGACAAAGAGGCGGCGAACGCCAACGACAACGGCGGTGAAGCGCCCGAGACTGACGAGGCGATCCAGGAAGGCGCCGCCGGGCACGCGCCCGAGGAACAGGTCTCCCAGCTCAAGGACCAGCTGCTGCGCGCGCTGGCGGAAAACGAGAACGCCCGCCGCCGCGCGCAGCGCGAGGTCGAGGACGCGCGCAAATACGCCGTCGCCAATTTCGCGCGCGACGTGTTGACCGTCGCCGACAACCTGAGCCGTGCGCTCGCCGCCGTGCCGGAAGACGCGAAGGGTCACGAGGAACTCTCGGCGCTGATCGAGGGCGTCAGCCTGACCGAGCGCGAGCTGCTGGCGATGATGGAACGTCACGGCATCCGCAAGATCGAACCCAAGGGCGAGAAGTTCGACCACAACCTGCACCAGGCGATGTTCGAAGCCGAGGTCGCGGGCGTCGAGCCCGGCACCGTGATCGAGGTCGCCCAGGCCGGCTACGTCATCGGCGACCGCCTGCTGCGCCCGGCGATGGTCGGCGTGGCCAAGAAATCCGCCGCCGCGACCAGCGGCAGCGCCGCGCCTGCCGGCGGCGACCAGGTCGACACCAAGGCCTGAGCTCTAGCGCAAGGTCTCCAACGCCGGATCGTGCGCCGCCAGGGCGGCGCGCGCCCGTTCCGCATCGCGCACCGCATAACAATAAAGACAGCCGTGCACGCAGGTGTCGTAGGCGCCGATGTCGCGGCTCTCGGCGCAGCAGCATCCCGGCCGGTTCCCCTTCTCGCGGGCGGCGATCGGGTAACCGGCGATGCGCGACAGGCGCGCGGCGTCGATGCAGCGCGCCGCCACGGCTTGCGGAACATCGGCCGTCAGCGCCGGCTCGGTGCACAGCGTGAGGGCCATGCCGACGTCCCGCGCCGCCGCGGTCAGGTCGCCCAGCACCGCGCGCTTCTCGGCGTCGTCAGGATCGCGCCACGTCAGGCCGGTGGCGCGGCCGAGGTTGCGCACCGTCTTGCGATAGAGATCGGCGAACGACACCACGACCTCGTCGCAGGTGCCCGCCAGGGCGCCGGCCAGCCGCCCAAACCGCGCCGCGTGCGCGTCGAGCGGCGTGACCGAGGACACCAGCACCGGATCGTAGCGCCACACCACGACCGCAGGCCCGAACCGCGCCGCGATCTCGCGCGTGCACGCAACCGCTTGCGCTGCGGGCGGCGACGCCGTGTCGAGCGTCTCGGGATAGCCCGTGATCGTGTACTGCACGACGAATGGCACGCCCTCGCGCGCTAGATCGTCGAGCACGGGCAGGAAGGGCCGCGCATTGCGCGTCCAGAACACGAAGCCGTCGACATCGTGGCCGCGCAGGGCGACACGGTACGGTTTGCCGCCGTAGGGGTTTGTCACGGTGCAGAACCCGCGTGCCAGCCGCCGCGCGAACCAGTCGCCGTAAAACGCCGGGATGTCGGTGCGGTAGGACGCGGAGACGATCATGTGCGCGAGCTTACGCCGAATTTGTCCCTGATCCGCGCATAGCGTCGGCAGCACCGCCGCGCGGAGGTCGGCCGTCATGCATGCCCGCATCGCCACCGTTGCCTTTCACGGCATCGACGTGCTCTAGGTCG
Source organism: Alphaproteobacteria bacterium (assembly GCA_038148335.1). Classification (GTDB taxonomy): domain Bacteria; phylum Pseudomonadota; class Alphaproteobacteria; order SHVP01; family SHVP01; genus CALJDF01. The sequence goes on from JAYQVF010000026.1 coordinate 12,014, forward strand.
ACGTCCAGGTGTCGATGGCCGGCGCCGGTTCGGGCGTGTTCAACGTCGTCGGCCTGCCCGACAAGGCGGTCGCCGAATCGCGCGAACGCGTGCGCGCCGCGCTGGGCGCGCTCGGTCTCGGTCTGCCGCCGGAGCGCATCACCGTCAATCTCGCCCCCGCCGACCTCGCCAAGGAAGGCAGTCACTACAACCTGCCCATCGCGCTGGCCCTGATGGTCGCCATGCGCGTCCTGCCGGCGGACGAGATCGCGGGCTACGTCGCGCTCGGCGAACTCGGGCTCGACGCGCGCATCGCGCCGGTCACCGGCGTGCTGCCTGCCGCGGTCGCCGCCAATGCGCAGGACCGCGGCCTGATTTGCCCGGCGGCCTGCGGCGGTTAGGCGGCGTGGGCGGGCGAGATGGAGATCGTCGCGGCGCCGTCGCTGCTGGCGCTGGTCAACCACTTCAAGGGCCTTCAGGTGCTGCAGCCGCCGAAGCCGGCGCCGCTGCTCGACGGCGCCGGCGGTCCCGACCTGCGCGACATCAAGGGCCAGGAGAGTGCCAAACGCGCGCTCGAGATCGCCGCCGCCGGCGGCCACAACCTGCTGATGACCGGGCCGCCGGGGTCGGGCAAGTCGATGCTGGCGGCGCGCCTGCCGGGCCTGTTGCCACCGCTCGACGCGCGCGAGACGCTCGAGGTCAGCATGATCGCCTCGATCTCCGGCCACCTGAAGGAAGGCCGCCTGACCCGCCGCCGCCCCTTTCGCGATCCCCACCACAACGCCTCGCAGCCGGCGATGGTCGGCGGCGGTACCCGGGCGCGGCCGGGCGAGGTGACGCTCGCCCATCTCGGCGTGCTGTTTCTCGACGAACTGCCGGAGTTCAACGGCCAGGTGCTCGAATCGCTGCGCCAGCCGCTCGAGACCGGCTCGGTCACCATCGCGCGGGCCAACACCCACGTGACCTACCCGGCGCGCGTCCAGCTCGTCGCGGCGATGAACCCGTGCCGCTGCGGCCTCCTGGGCGACGCCGGCCTCGCCTGCAACCGCGCGCCGCACTGCGCCGCGCACTACCAGGCGCGCATCTCCGGACCGATGTTCGATCGCATCGACCTGCACGTCGACGTGCCCGCGGTGTCGGCGTCGGACCTGACGCTGCCGCCGCCGGCCGAAGGCTCAGCGGAGGTCGCGGCACGCGTCGCGGCGGCGCGAACGCTCCAGGCCGAACGCTACAAGGGCCACGTCAACGGCCGCGTCGTGCGCACCAACGCCGATGCCGACGGCGAACTGCTGATGAAGATCGCGGCGCCCGACGCCGCCGGCGCGCAATTGCTTTCGGACGCGGTCGAGGCGATGAAGCTGTCGGCGCGCGCCTATCACCGCGTGCTGCGCGTCGCCCGCGCGCTGGCCGACCTCGAAGGAGGCGGCGCAGTGCGCCGCCTCCACATCGCCGAGGCGCTGAGCTATCGACGACTCGCCCTGCGGTCGTAAGTCCCTGAAATAGCGCGCCCTTTCCCGTGAAATCTGCTACACAGGGCGACCAATTTACGGGGAGGGGTTCATGGAATTGGAATTTTGGCAGAGCGTCATCGTCTGGCTGCACCTGCTGCTGTTCGTCTACTGGCTCGGCGGCGACATCGGCGTCTTCTATACGAGCTACTTCCGCAACAACCCGAAATACGACGTGCCGACGCGCATCCTGCTGGCGCGCATCACCGGCGACATCGACATGGCGCCGAAGACCACCATGGTCCTGATGGTGCCGACCGGCTTTACGGTCGCGGCGATCCACGGCTATCTCACTATCTCCTCGACCTGGCTCATCGCCTTCTGGATCTTCGGCGCGGTATGGCTCGCGCTGGTGTGGTGGCTGCACCTCGAAAAAAGCCCGGAGAAAAAAGCGCCGTGGGCCAAGTTCGACCTGCGCCTGCGCTGGGCCCTGATGATTACTTTCACGGTGCTGGCGATCTCGTCGTTCACCACGGGCGAGCCGATCAACGTCAACTTCGTCGCGCTCAAGCTGCTCATCTTCGCCGCCACCATCGGCTGCGGCATCGGCATCCGCGTCTCGATCAAGCCCTACGTCGCCGCCTTCGCCGAGATCAAGGCCGAAGGATCGACGCCCGAGCGCGAGGCCCGGCTCAACGCCGCCGCCAAACGGTCGCGGAACTTCGTCAAGGGCATCTGGGTACTGGTCGCCCTCGCCGCCTTCATCGGCACCTGGAAACCCGGCTTCTAGCCTGGCGTTGCGCCACGCCCGGGCCGCCCGCTAGGATTCGGGCGGCCCGCCCGGCGCAACCGCCCTCAAGGATCGAAGAGTGATTGACCCACAAAGCCTCTGGATCATGGTCCACGTCGTCCTGCTGGTTTACTGGCTTGGCGCGGACATCAGCGTTTTCTACTCGTCGCTGCAGATCATCAAACCCGAGAACTCGCCGGAAACCCGCGCCGCCGTCGCGCGCGTCCTCGGCTTCGTCAACTTCTTCCCGTCAGTCGCCTCGATCATGATGCTGCCGGTCGGCCTCATGCTGGCGGACGGCAAGGGCGCCTCGCCGCTGACCGGCGGCTGGCTGGTCCTGCCCTGGGCGATCGCCGGCGTGTGGCTGCTGATATCGGTCGGCGCCGCCACCCAGCGCGGCACGCCGATCGGCAAGCGCTACGCCTCGATCGATCTTTGGATCCGCCTCGTGCTGATCGCGGTGCTGACGATCGCGGCCATCGCCTCGTTCGCCGGCGGTGCACCGTTCACCTCGAACTGGATCGCGCTCAAGGTGCTGCTGTTCGCCTTCGTCCTCGTGTGCGGGCTCGGCATCCGCTTCACCTTCGCGAATTTCGGACCCGCGTTCGGCCGCCTGATGGCCGAAGGGTCTACGCCTGAGACCGAGGCCGCGCTCCGCGTTCCGGTGATGAGCGTCAAGAAATGGGTGCTCATGCTCTGGGCAGCTCTCGTCGTCATGGCGCTGCTCGGCATCGCCCAACCGCATTTGTAGGAGGCGGCGATGGAATGGCAGGACTTCTTCAAGCTCCTTCACGTCATCACCTTCGTTTATTGGGTGGGCGCCGATCTCGGCGTGTTCTATTCGGCGCGGCTCGTCGTTAATCCGAAGTACAGCAAAGAGACCCGAGCCACCCTGCTCAAGGTGCTGGCGTGGATCGACATGATCCCGCGCTACATGCTGCTGCTCACCTTCCCGGTGGGCGCGACGCTCGCGGCCAATCTCGGCTATTCGCCGATCGACGGCGTCTGGCTCTATCTCGTCTGGATCGCGGCGGCGGCCTGGGTCTACATGGTCTGGCTGATTCACCATCGCGAGGGCACCGACGCCGCAAAGCGGCTGACGCGCCTCGACCTGATGCTGCGCTATGCGTTCATCCTGGCGCTGGTCATTCCGTCGATCACGTCGCTCGCCGGTGCCGGCCCCTACGAGACCGAATGGCTGCCGATCAAGATCCTGCTGTTCGCGGGCGCGGTGTGCTGCGGCGTCGGCATCCGTCTCACCTTCACGCCGTTCGGCGCCACATTCGGCAAGCTGATGGCCGAGGGCTCCTCGCCGCCGATCGAGATGCAGATGACGCGGGCGCTCAACCATGCCGTTCCGTTCGTCATCGGCATCTGGGTCTTCGCCGCGATCACGGCGTTCCTCGGCATGAACCACGAAATGCTGTTCGGGAGCTGACGCAGCAGTGATCCTCCCGCGCGGCCTCGCGTTCGCGGCGGCGCTCTTTCTGGCATCGGCCGCCAGCGCGGCGGCCGAGCCGATGCACGGCATCGCGATGCACGGCGCGCCGAAGTACGCGCCGGGCTTCGACCACCTCGACTACGTCAACCGCGACGCGCCCAAGGGCGGCGAACTGCGCCGCGGCCTGCAGGGCACGTTCGATTCGCTCAATCCCTTCATCCTCAAGGGCAATCCGGCCGCCGGTCGGCACCACGCCTTCGACAGCCTGCTCAAGCGCGTGTGGGACGAACCGTTCACGCTCTACGGCCTGATTGCCGAAACCGTGGAGACGCCCGAAGACCGCAGCTGGGTCGAATTCACCCTGCGACCCGAGGCGCGCTTTCACGACGGTTCGCCGATCACCGTCGAGGACGTCCTGTTCTCGTGGGAGACGTTCCGCGACCAAGGGCAGGCCAACATGCGGCTGTTCTACCGCAAGGTCGCTAGGGCCGAACGGGTCGGCTCCCGCGGCGTCCGCTTCACGTTCGATCCCGCTGCGGCCGATCGCGAGCTCGCGCTGATCATGGGCCTGATGCCGATCGTTTCGAAGGCCTATTACGCGACGCGCACCTTCGACGAAACGACGCTCGAGCCGCCGCTGGCGAACGGACCCTACCGGGTGAAAGCGGTCGAACCCGGCCGCATCATCACCTACGAGCGTGTGCCGGACTACTGGGCCAAGGACCTGCCGGTCAACCGCGGCCAGGACAATTTCGATACCATTCGCTACGAGTATTTCCGCGACGGTACGGTACTGTTCGAGGCGTTCAAGTCGGGCGCCTTCGACTTCCGCGCCGAGGGCTCGGCGACCCAGTGGGCCACCGGCTACGATATCCCCGCGGTCAACGACGGCCGCATCAAGCGCGAGGCGCTGCCCAACCAGCGGCCGGCCGGTATGCGCGCCTTCGTCTTCAATACGCGGCGCGACCTGTTCGCCGACCCGCGCGTGCGCGAAGCACTGGGCTATGCGTTCGATTTCGAGTGGATCAACGCCAATCTGCTGCACGGCGGCTACCAGCGCACGACCAGTTTCTTCGCCAACTCGGACCTTGCCGCGAGCGGCGCGCCCTCGCCCGAAGAGCTGGCGCTGCTCGAACCCTGGCGCGGCCAGGTGCCCGACGCCGCGTTCGAGGCGGTCAGGCCGCCGCCGTCGACCGACGGTTCGGGCAACGTCCGCGCGAACCTGCGGATCGCGCGCAAGCTGCTCGAAGACGCGGGGTGGACCGCGCGCGACGGATCGCTGGTGCGCGCCAGCGACGGCAAGCCCTTCGCCTTCGAGATCCTGCTGGTGTTCCCCGAGGAGGAGCGCATCGCGCTCGCCTTCGTGCGCAACCTCGAGCGCCTCGGCATCAAGGCGAACGTGCGCACGGTCGATACCGCGCAGTACGAGTTCCGACGCCAGACCTACGACTACGACATGATCATCAATACCTGGCGCATCACGCTGTCGCCCGGCAACGAACAGGCGCACTACTGGGGCGCCGCCGCGGCCGACCAGGACGGCACGCGCAACTACATCGGAATCAGAAGCGCCGCCGTCGACGATCTGATCGGCCGCGTCACGGCGTCCCGCGACCGCGCCGAACTCGTCACCGCGATGCGCGCGCTCGACCGCGTGCTGCTCGCCGGCCACTACGTCATCCCGCTGTTCCATCAGCCGACCGACTGGATCGCCTACTGGGACAAGTTCGAACGGCTTGCCGTCATCCCGACCTATGGCTTCGTCCTCGAAACCTGGTGGGCAAAGACCGCGAACTAGCCCTTCGCGACCAGCACTTTCAACCCGGGCTTCAACGCCAGATCGCGCCGCACGACCTTCAGGCCGTGCCTGGCGAGGAGGCGCGGCAGCGTCGTCCTGTCGAAATAGAGGCAATGCGCCGGCGGATCGAACGCGTCCCACTGGTTCAGGTCCTTCGGCCGGCGCCAGTGCCCGATGTCGGGGGTCGTCAGGAATAGCCGCCCGTCCCGCTTCATCAGCGCGGCCAGCGCGGCGACGAAGGCGTTGACGTCGGGCACGTGCTCGATCACTTCCGAGCAGTAGATCATGTCGAAGCTGCCAGCCGCCTCCGGGTGGTGGCGCAGGAAATCCTCGATCGTGCCGCGATCGATGGCACATTGCGGATAGTGCGCCTGCGCGAAGGCGACCGAACGCGGATCGAGCTCGACGCCCTGCACCGCGAACCCGGCCTCGCGCGCCGCTTCGAGCATGAAGCCGCCGCTCGCACCGACGTCGAGAAAGCGCGCGCCGGCGCCGGGCTTGAGCCGCCGCAGCCGCCGCGCTCGAGCCCGCGAGCGCCGCAGCTTCTTGTCGATCTTGGCGAAGTAGCCCTCGGTCGCCCCGGCATAGGCGTCATCGTACAGCGCGGCGCCTTCATCCGCCGTGGGCAACGGCGCCTGGAACACGAAGCCGCAGCCCGAACAGCGCACGATGGCGCAACCGTTCTTCACGGCGAAGGGCGTGTGGGCCGTGGTGTCGCAAACCGGACAGGGCGTCGTCATGGCCGGAACGTCGATGATCCGACTCGGGCCGTCAAGCATTGCGGTCGGCCTATGGCCGCCGCTAGCCTCGTCCCATGACTTGGCCCATGACATGGGACCGAATCGAGGTCGTCGAAGGCGACATCACCCGTCTGGCGGTCGATGCCATCGTCAACGCCGCCAACGAATCGCTGCTCGGCGGCGGCGGCGTCGACGGTGCGATCCACCGCGCGGCCGGCCCGCGCCTGCTCGCCGAATGCCGGACGCTCGGCGGCTGTCCGACCGGCGAGGCCCGCATCACCGGCGGCTACGACCTGCCGGCCCGCCACGTGATCCACACCGTGGGTCCGGTGTGGCGCGGCGGACGAAGCGGCGAACCCGATCTGCTGGCGGCCTGCTATCGCAGCGTGCTCGGCCTGGCACGCGCCCATGGCATCGCGACGCTGGCGTTCCCGGCGATCAGCACCGGGATCTACGGCTATCCGCTGCGGGCCGCGACCGAGATCGCGGTGCGCGAGGTGGCGGCCGGTCTGCGCGCCGATCCGGCGTTGAAGAAGGTGACGTTCGCGTGTTTCGGGCGCACCGCCTTTGACGGTTACATTGACGTGATCGCGGGTCTTTCCGGGACCTGAGCGTTTGCGCCGGCGTGGCCGCCTTCCCTAGACTTCAGGGGCGAAGCAACCCAGGAGGGTATGATGCGCAAAGTCAGCATGATCGCAGTCGTCGCCAGCGTCGTGGCCTTCGCCGGCCCGGCGTTCGCCGAAGGCGGTTGCGGCTTCTACCACACGGCAAGCGAAAAGCAGATGACGACGGCACAGTCCGCGCCGCTGCAAAGCAAGCCCGTGGAGCAGGACAAGAAGGGCTAGTTCTCTTCTTTTTCGCGCGAACGGGCTGCCTCTGGCAGCCCGTTTCGTTTGCACGGTCTTCTTCTCTAGATTAGGTGTGTAGGACCGGCGCCGCGCCGCGGCGCGTTAGGGAGAGGCAAGCTGTGCTGTCCGCCGACGGGCGCTTCGAAATCAGGCTCACCCGCGATCCTGCCGACATCGCGGCGGCGCAACACCTGCGCTACCAGGTGTTCTACGAAGAGATGACCGCCGAACCCTCGCCGGAGATGCGCGCCGCGGGCCGCGACTTCGACCGGTTCGACGCCATTTGCGACCACATGCTGGTCATCGACCGCCACCGCCCGGAAGACAGCCAGATCGTCGGCACCTACCGCATGCTGCAGCGTGCCGATGCCGAGGCGCACGGCGGCTATTACTCGTCGGGGGAATACGGCATCGCGTCGTTCGTCGCCGGCTTCGGCGACCGCAACGCGTGCGAGATCGGCCGTTCCTGCGTGCATGCCGACTATCGCAACCAGCGCACGATCGAGCTGCTGTGGCGCGGGCTTGCGCATTACTACCGCGACAACAACATCGAGCGCATTTTCGGCTGCGCCAGTTTCCCGAGCACCAATCCGGACGACATTGCGCTGCCGCTTTCCTACCTCCATCACTTTCACCTGGCGCCACCGGAACTGCGGGTGCGCGCGCTGCCCGAACGCTATGTCGAGATGAATCGCATCGCGAAGGACGACATCAGTGCGCTGCAGGCGATCAAGCAGGTGCCGCCCCTGATCCGCGCCTATCTGCGGCTCGGCGGCGTGTGCGGCGAGGGCGCCGTGATCGACCAACAGTTCGGCACGACCGATGTCTTCATGGTGCTCGCCATGGAGAACGTGCCCGAAAAATACCACGACTATTTCGAACGCGACGATACGCCGGCCTGATCCATGAGCGGACGTCTGCAGGACCGCGTTGCCGTGGTGATCGGGGCCGGCTCGATCGGTCCGGGACTGGGCAACGGCAAGGCGGCGGCCATTCTGTATGCGCGCGAGGGCGCCCGTGTCTTCGCCGTCGACATCAATGGCGAAGCCGTGGAGGAAACCCGCCGGCTGATCGAGGACGAAGGCGGCGTGTGCCAGGCACATGTCGCCGACGCCGCCGACTCGGAACAGGTCCGCGCTCTGGTCGAGGCCTGCGTCGCGGCCTACGGCCGCATCGACATCCTGCACAACAACCTCGGCATCACCGAGATCGGCGGCCCGGTCGAACTTCCCGAAGAACGCTGGGACAGGCTCATGAACATCAACGTCAAGTCGATGTTCCTGACCTGCAAATACGTCCTGCCGGTGATGGAAAGACAGGGGCGTGGCGTCGTTACCAATATCTCGTCGATCTCGGCTGAGCGCTATGCCGGCTTTCCCAGCGTCGTCTACAACACCGCCAAGGGCGCGGTGAAGCAGTTCACCCAGAACGTCGCCATGCAATACGCGCGCAAGGGCATTCGCGCCAACTGCGTCCAGCCCGGCCTGATCGACACGCCGCTGGTCCACACCTTCAAGGACGCCTACCCCGGCGACTGGGACGCCGTGGTGGCGCAGCGCCATGCCATGGTGCCCATGGGCCGGATGGGCGAGGCCTGGGACGTGGCCCGGGCCGCGGTATTCCTCGCCTCCGACGAGGCCGCCTACATCACCGGCGTCAGCCTGCCGGTGGACGGCGGCCTGTCGTGCATCTTCACCACGCCGGCGCCCATGCCGGAAAAATGACACGCCGGTTACATCTGTCATAAAACTGTCACCCAACGGTCATACGGTGCCGCCGGCCCAACGGGCCGGAATCCCGGGGGACAGGGCGCGATGGCCGAAAAAACAAAGCTCGACAAGGAACTCAAGAAGTACGCGCAGATCGAGAAGGCCCGCGTCCGGGTCAGTCGCGATAACTACAATCTCGGCTTCGGCGTCATCTTCCTGCTCGCGGTCTTTGCCTATGCGGTGATCGAGCTCGGCACCTTCCAGGGCAACACGATGATCATCATCGCGGCGGTGATCGGCGGCTACATGGCGTTGAACATCGGCGCCAACGACGTCGCCAACAACGTCGGCGCCGCGGTCGGCTCGGGCGCGCTCACCATGTTCGGTGCGCTGATCATTGCCGCCATCTTCGAGTCGGCCGGCGCGATCATCGCCGGCGGCGAGGTCGTCAAGACGATATCCAAGGGCATCATCGATCCCTCGATGATGCCGGGGGCCGACGTCTTCGTCTGGGCGATGATGGCGGCGCTGCTGTCGGCCGCCATCTGGATCAATCTCGCGACCTATCTCGGCGCGCCGGTCTCGACCACGCACTCCATCGTCGGTGGCGTGATGGGCGCCGGCATCGCGGCCGAAGGTTTCGCCGCCGTCGACTGGGAAACGATGATCTCGATCGCGGCGAGCTGGGTGATCTCGCCCCTGCTCGGCGGCATCATCGCGGCGCTGTTCCTGGCCGCCATCAAGTTCCTGATCCTGTTCAAGGAAGACAAGATCACCGCGGCGCAGCGATGGGTGCCGGTCCTGGTCGCCATCATGGCCGCCGCCTTCGCGATGTACCTCGTGATGAAGGGCCTCAAGCAGGTCATCTCGACTGACATGACGACGGTCTTTCTGGTCGGAGTCGCGTCCTTCATCCTCGGCTACATCGTCGTACGCCACTATGTGAACCGCGCCGCCGCGGGCATGGAGAACCGCCGCCGTTCGGTCAGCAACCTATTCACGATCCCGCTGATCTTTGCCGCTGCGCTGCTGTCCTTCGCGCACGGCGCCAACGACGTCGCCAATGCGATCGGGCCGCTCGCAGCCGTCGTCAGCGCGGTCTCGTCGGGCGAGATCCTGGCCCAGGCCAACGTGCCCTTCTGGGTCATGGCCGTGGGCGCGATCGGTATCGCCGTCGGCCTCGGGCTCTACGGGCCCAAGCTCATCCGCGTCGTGGGCGAGCAGATCACCAAACTCGACCGCACCCGCGCCTTCTGCGTCGCCCTGTCGGCTGCCATCACCGTGCTGATCGCGTCGGCCCTGGGCCTTCCGGTGTCCTCGACCCACATCGCGCTCGGCGCGATTTTCGGTGTCGGCTTCCTGCGCGAGGCCCTGGCCAACCGGCGTTATCCGGCTGCGGCCCTCGCGCCGCCCGACCCCAACGCGCCGGCTCTCTCGCCGCAGGACCAGACCGCCGGTCTCGAAGAGGCGGCCCAGGCCGGCATCGTCCTGACCAATGACGAACTGAAAAAGCTGAAGAAAGAGCGCAAGCGCAAGCTCGTGCGCCGGCGCTACGTGTTCACGATCGCCGCCGCCTGGGTCGTCACCGTGCCCGCTGCGGCACTGCTTGCGGCCATGTTCTTCTTCATGCTGCGCGGCATGTTCCTGCCCTGATCGCACGGTGCGCGCTGTGCTAACGTTCCCGCGCCATGGCCCTCGCCGAATCGCCTGCCGACAAGACTGAGACCGCGCCGCCGGCCGATGCCGCCGTGACGCCGATGATGGCGCAGTATCTCGCCATCAAGAACGCGTATCCCGAATACCTCCTGTTCTACCGGATGGGCGATTTCTACGAGCTGTTCTTCGACGATGCCGTCAAGGCTTCGGCCGCCCTCAACATCACGCTGACCAAGCGCGGCAAGCATGCGGGCGACGACATCCCGATGTGCGGCGTGCCGGTTCATGCCGCCGATACCTACCTGTCGCGGCTGATCCGGCAGAAGTTCAAGGTCGCCGTGTGCGAGCAGACCGAGGACCCGGCCGAAGCCAAGAAGCGCGGCAGCAAGGCGGTCGTCGAACGCGACGTCGTTCGTCTCGTCACGCCTGGCACCTTGACCGAGGACACGCTTCTCGATGCCCGCCGCCACACCTATCTCGCGGCCCTGGCGCGCACCGGCGCCGGCGCCGCGCTGGCCTGGCTCGACCTTTCGACCGGCGAGTTTCTGGTTCAGCCCGTCGCCGATGCGGGTCTCGAACCGGCGCTGGCGCGCCTCGATCCGGGCGAGCTGCTGGTGCCCGACGGTGCGCTCGCCGATCCCGCGGTCGCGGCGGCGCTGCGCGACTGGCACGAGGTGCTGACGCAGCTGCCGCGCGGCAGCGGCGATTCGAGCTCGGCCGAACGCCGTCTCGCCGCGCACTACGGCGTCGCCAGTCTCGATGCCTTCGGCGAATTCTCGCGGCCCGAGATCGCCGCTCTCGGCGCGATCTTCGATTACGTCGACCTGACCCAGCGCGGCAGGCTGCCGGCGCTGCGCCCGCCCGCCGCGGTGCGCGCCGCCGGCCTCATGTCGATCGACGCGGCGACCCGGCGCAACCTCGAACTAGTGCGCACCCTGTCGGGCGAGCGCGACGGCAGTCTGCTGTCGGTGATCGACCGCACCGTGACCGGCGCCGGCGCGCGGCTACTCGCCGACCGTCTCGCCGCACCGTCGACCGACCCGACCCTGATCCGCGAACGCCTCGATCTGGTGCAGTTCTTCGTCGACGATGGCGACCGCCGCGAGGGCGTGCGCGCGCGGCTGCATGCGGCGCCCGACATGGCGCGGGCGCTGACCCGGCTGTCGCTCGGCCGCGGCGGCCCGCGCGACCTCGCGGCGATCCGCGACGGTCTCCTCGCCGCCGGGGAGCTGCACGGTTTACTGGCTGTCTCTTATACACATAACCGAGCCCACGAGACAACGCTGCATCTCGTATTCCG
>JAYQVF010000027.1:0-23124 GCA_038148335.1 Alphaproteobacteria bacterium
TTCGAGCGTCATGTTTCCCCGAGAGAGATCGATTCCCCCGAACGCCTGCTTGATCTCCGCATCGCGAATGTTCGTCGCGGCGGCGAACTCTACCTGGTCCGGTGTGATATCGCGGCGAACCGGAAATCCGATGCGCACCCGAGTGGCAGACAGCCCGCCGAGGCTATTGGGAGCAATCCCGAACCGTCGCGCCAAGCGCAGTGGCTCGGAATCGATGACTTTCAGAGCATCGTCGTTTCTGCCGCTGGCCACAAATTCGAGGCTGGCATTCCACACACGGGGAGCGCTCTCGACCATCCTGAGCGCGCCTTCTTTGATGACGAGGTTGCCAAGCAACCCCTCGTTGAGATCGAGATCGAGGGTGTCGCCGGTCAGGCGCAATGTGCCGCTACCCTCGCTGATTGGGGGCATCGCTCCGAAGTATGTTGCGGTGACGCCCTTTACCGATAGGCGAGCCTCGGCGGCGTCGGCGCTGAGACCGGCACCGCTCAGTTGCTCGGGTCCGATGTTGAGACGTACCGTTCCCTCGGTAACGACTCCCTCCTTGATATTTGAAGCAAACCAACGGTGCACTGGAGACGCAAAACCCGGTGGCCAGTATTCGTCGATATCTGAAGGCCGGAACCCGGACACGCGCCCGCTGAGAGCGATATGCGGTCCACTCTCGGTCTGCGACACCCTTCCCGACAGGTCCGCAACAGCTTGCCCTCTCTCCAGCCGCAGGGTGGCAAAGACGATTGTCTTGTTGTCCTGGTCGATCTCCCCTCGCGCGCTCACACGGCTCACACGGGACGGTTCATCGAACACCGGCCCCAAATCAAGATCGCCCTCCCCTCCCTCAAGTTCGAAGCGGAGACCGGAAATGTGCCCAGCCTCGGAGAGATCGAACGCTACCTTGCCGGTTGTAGGGATATTGAGTCGCGCCAGAGGCGCGAGCATCGGGTCTTTGTCTGCAAACGCCGCAGGGATGACATCCGAAAAGTCGACCGACACGGCGGTCACGCGCGTGACGTAGTCAAACGCAGCGGAGATGATGAAGTCCTCGCGACTGCCATCCACGTCAAGCTCGAACAGCATGTTTCCGTCGAGGCCGGCAGGGCCTCGATTGACGATCAGCGCAGCTTGGGGGGCCGTCCACGTGACCCCGCGCACGGCATCTTCAAAAACGAACGACGAATCGACAATGCTGATCCGGCGTAATGACGCGCCGGCTCGCCGCGGATCTGGGGCCAGCGTCAAATCTCTCAAGAGAGCGAGGATCGAACCACCGCCGTTCTGATTGCCATTGAGGCCGATCTCAAACACGCCATTTGCGTTCCGTCTGAGGTTCAGTTTTGCCTCAGAGACGTCGACGGTCGTTGGGACAAAGTCCCCGAGGAGGAGGCGCTCAGGGCTCAGCCCGACAGATAGTTCTGGTACGCGCGCAACCACGTTTCCTTGCGCGTCCAAGAGGTCAAGATCCAGAACAACGATGTCCAGCCCTCTCTCAAAGCCGCGCCAAGCCAAGACAGTATCGGCGATGACCACGTTCGCGTCCGCGCCACCTGCCGTAAGAGCCTCCTTGATGTAGGGCGAGAGGAAAGCGATCGACACCGGCCCCTGGGCGAGGCGCCATGAGCCGGCTCCAACGACGATCACCGCTCCAGCAAAGAGCGCTGCGACGAGTCGAAGCAGGATTTTGCTTGCACGAAGCACTACGCTCTGCATTCGTCCGCTCTACTCAACAACACCCAGTCCCAGCATGGCCGAATCGCCTCTCATCGACCTTATCGCCGACCTTCCCGAACCTCACGATCTGCAAGCAGCCGACCGTGGCCTTGAGTCGTTTCTCGCGTCCGCGGATGGCTCGCCCGAAACGGCCTCCGCCGGTAAATGGCTCCGCGACCAACCGGCCGGAATTCCCCTGCTTCGAGCCGTTTTTGGAAACAGCGCCTATCTGACGCGCATCATACTACGAGATCCCGCGTTCGTATTGCGCGTCCTTGCCTGCAACCCGGACTACTCCCTGAACGCCTTGCTGGCCGACCTTCACAAACCATCGCCTACCGAAGGCAAAGCGGAGACAATGGAAGTCCTCAGGCAAATCAAGGCGCGCTCTTCACTGTTGATTGCCCTTGCGGACATAGGACAGGTCTGGACGTTGGGCAAGATCACCGGCGCACTGAGCACGGTGGCGGAAGGCTCGATTCGGCGCGCCATCGATTCGCTGCTGCGGGAATTCGCCGCGCGCGGCGAGTTCGAACTCGTAGACGAGGAGGCGCCAAGCCGAGGCTGCGGGTACGTCACCCTTGCCATGGGCAAGCTTGGGGCTCGAGAACTGAATTTTTCCAGCGATATCGACCTCATACCGCTATTCGACCCCGAGGTTGCCCGGTACACGGGAAAGCGGTCGGTACAGGACGCTTTCGTCCGCCTCACCCAGGGTCTGGTCCAGGTTCTCCAGGAGCGAACGAAGGATGGGTACGTCTACCGGACCGACTTGCGCCTTCGGCCCGATGCCGGCGCTACCCCTGTCGCACTGTCGATACGTGCTGCAGAGACCTACTACGAGAGCGTGGGTCAGAACTGGGAACGGGCCGCAATGATCAAGGCCCGTCCCATCGGAGGAGATGACGAGACCGGTAGGGCCTTCCTGGAAACCATCCATCCTTTTATCTGGCGCAAGCACCTGGACTACGCAGCGATCGCCGACATTCACTCGATCAAGCGACAGATCGACTCCAACAGGGGCCATACCAAGCTGCGTGTGCCGGGACACAACATCAAGATTGGACATGGGGGCATTCGGGAGATCGAGTTCTTTGCCCAGACGCAGCAACTCATCGCCGGCGGGCGCGATCCGTCGATTCGCGACAGTGCTACTTGCGACGCTCTGAGGTCGTTGGAGCGGACAGGGCGCATCAACGCCGAGGCAACCAACGAACTTGTCGAATCCTATGCATTCCTGCGCCGCCTCGAGCACCGTATCCAGATGGTGGCCGACGAACAGACGCAAACACTGCCGGAAAGTGACGAGGGGCTGGCACATATCTCGACCTTCATGGGTTTCGCTGATCGCGAATCCTTCGATAGCGAACTACTCGAGCACATGGCGGCGGTCCGCCGCCATTACGGCGCCCTGTTTGAAGACGCACCTTCACTCGGCGGGGAAAGCGGCAATCTTGTCTTCACCGGAACCGACGACGACCCTGATACGCTCGAGACGCTCACCGAGATGGGCTTTCGTCAGGCCAAGACCATTTCGGGGATGTTTCGCCGATGGCATCACGGGCGATATCGGGCAACGCGAAGCACGCGGTCGCGTGAACTGCTCACGGCATTGGCGCCGCGACTGCTGGCCGCTTTTTCGGCAACGGCGAATCCCGACGGTGCCCTTCTGAAATTCGACGAATTTCTGGAAAAACTTCCTGCCGGAGTGCAGCTTTTTTCGTTGTTCTATAACAACCCGAGCTTGCTCGACCTCATGGCCGAAATCGTCGGGAGTGCGCCGCGTCTGGCCGAATTCCTGGGCCGGGACCCACTGGTTCTCGATACCGTCCTCAGTGAGGGTTTTCTCGATCCACTGCCCGTTTTCAATACCCTTCTGGCCGAAGCGAAAGAGCATCTTTCAAGAGCCAGGGACTATCAGGACACGCTGGATCTGGCGCGAAGATGGACACGAGACCGACGCCTCCAGGTCGGCGTTCATGTTCTGCGCGGGCTCACATCGGGGCACGCTGCAGGTCCAATCCTCAGCAATATCGCCGACGCGGTCCTTGTTGCCCTCATCCCGGAAGTCGAGGCCGACTTCTCGCGCCGGCATGGCACCGTGCCCGGGGCGAGTTTCGGTGTCATCGCACTTGGCAAGCTTGGCAGCCGCGAAATGATGTTCGGGTCGGACCTCGACCTGATTTTTGTCTACGACAACACAAGCAACTCCGAAAAGTCGGACGGGAGCAAACCCCTCCCAACGACCCAGTACTTTGCGAGGATGGGGCAGCAAGTCATCGGAGCCATCACATCATTGACCCCTGAGGGACGACTCTACGAAATCGATATGCGGCTCAGGCCATCGGGCGCATCGGGCCCTATTGCCGTTCACGTCGACAGTTTCGAGAAGTACCAACGCGAAGAAGCCTGGACCTGGGAACGCATGGCCTTGACGCGTGGTCGCGTGATTTTTGCGGAGACGACCCTGCGCGTTCGGCTGCAAGACCTAATTTCCAGTTTGCTGGCCGACCCCCGTGACGCAGGCCAGCTTGTTCGCGACGTTGCCGACATGCGCCGGCGAATCGAGAGCGAGTTCCCTGCTCACGAGCCCTGGCAGCTCAAGTACGTACGGGGCGGCCTTATGGATGTCGACTTCATCGCCCAGTACCTGCAGTTGCTTCATGCAAGGCAACTTTCCGCCGGGGGTGGTCGGTCGACCCGAGAGACGTTCGATTCCCTCGCGCGCGAAGGGCTCCTTGATCCCTCAACCGCACAAGATCTCGCGGAATCGGCGACGTGTTTCCAGGACGTGGAGGCCCTTTTCCGGCTCTGTCTGGAAACACCCCCCACCGATGAGTCGATCCCAGCCGGCCTGGCGCGTGCCCTAACCCGCGCCGTTGGGCTCCCCGATCTAGCGTTGCTAAAGGCCGACCTTGCCGCGCGCCAGCGAATCGTTACGCAGCACTACGATTCCATCATCGGGCTTCCTGGCGAGGCCCCTATCTCCATGCCTTGAAACGAAACCGGACAACCGGGGGCACGATCCGAATCGGGTGTTGGGCGGCTGCTCCCCCTCGGCTTGTCGCTACGATGCGATTATGTCAGAAATTCTCCTGCGCCGAGTAATGGGATGAGCGAGGGCATCATGACTCTGAAGGACGGGGATAAGGCCCCGCTGTTCGATCTTCCCACGGATGGCGGCAAGCGGGTCAGCCTATCCGAGCTCAAAGGGAAAAAGGTAGTACTCTACTTTTATCCGAAGGACGACACGCCTGGTTGCACCAAAGAGGCAATTGGCTTCACCGAAGCGCTCCCCAAGTTCAAGCGTGCGGGCGCCGTCATCCTTGGCGCCTCCAAGGACCCGGTCGAGAAGCACGAAAAGTTTCGGGCGAAATACGATCTGAAGGTTCCCCTGCTCAGCGACGAAGACGGCACCCTGTGCAAGGACTATGGCGTCTGGACCAAGAAGATGAACTATGGGAAGTCGTACATGGGAATCGAGCGATCGACCTTCCTCATAGACGAGAAAGGCAAGATCGCGAAAATATGGCGCAAAGTAAGAGTCCCGGGCCACGTCGAAGAGGTCTTGGAAGCGACCAAGGAGCTCTAACAGCCACGTCGGCGCATGCACTGCCTCGGGAAACCAGTCCCCTGAATACAGCGATTACACTTGCCTTTTCCAAGAGCTTTCGGGGACGTTCTTAAAACTACCGGTTGATTCATGGTTAACACATGAATCCCGCTTGCCCAGCCATCCGCGAACCGATATCCCTAAACCTTCAGGGCTGGGAGGAACGATGGCGAATGAGGGCCGCCGGACCCTTTCGCGGGTCTATCACCGTATTTTTCCGGAACGGCAGATCTATGTCAGGACGCGTGGCGAGGTGCGATTTGTCACCTTCAGCGGCCCCGTCCAGTTGGGTTTTCTCTCCGTCGCGACGGCGGTCGCCGTCTGGGTCGCTTTTGCGACGTTTCAGTTCCTATTTCAGAACGACATCATCGCCGCGAAAAACGAGCGGCTCCGGGTCGCCGAAGTGGCGTACGAGAGCCTGCAAGGCGAGTTGCGGGATACCCAGTTGCGCTTCATCGCCGCAGCGCGAGATCTTGATGCGAAGCACAACCAGCTTCTCGCCCTTGTTTCACAGAAGGACCAACTGGAACGTCGGCTCAATGAAATATCCGGCCGGTTAGCGGAAGTCGCCGACGACCATTTGACCGCTTCGAAAGAAGCGGCATCACTACGCAATCAACTACAGGGCGAAAGAAGCGAACTGAGCGAACAAATTGGGACGCTTCAGAACGAACTCAGAAGCACGCTCGATCAACGCTCCGGCCTCGAATACAGCCTTGCCGAGACCCGAAACCGCGTCGCGTCACTGAGTGCCGAACGCGATACGCTGATCAAGTCGAATGCCGACCTGAAGAAGAATCTTTCCCTCATCAACGACCGGCTGCGCGACATCCGCGAGGAGCAGCAGCACTTCGTGGATCGAATCGCGGCGCGCACTACCGACGATATTTCGATCCTCGAAGATACGATCGCCATGACCGGAATCGATCCAGCGAGCCTCTTCGAGAAAACTGGCATTGCAGCGCGGGCCATGGGCGGCCCGATCCTGGACCCGAACGCGGCTGACGACGGTTCGATAAAGACGCTGACAAACCTCGAAGCAGGTGTCTTCGACTCGTCTGTTGCCGAGCTTGAAGAAAGCCTGCAACGCTGGGAGGCGCTGCAGAGCGTCCTTCGGGTGCTTCCTCTCGCGGCCCCCGCCGACAATTTCTACATTTCGAGCGAATTTGGCCGCCGGCGCGATCCTTTTACCAACCGGATGGCCTTTCATGCCGGCGTCGACCTCGCCGGCCCGCCGCAACAGGCGGTCTATGCGACAGCTCCCGGCACGGTCGTCGTGGCGGGAAGGAACGGACCGTTCGGCAACATGGTCGAAATCGATCACGGATTCGGCCTTAGAACGCGCTACGGACACCTCAACAAGGTCCTGGTAAAAAAGGGCGATTCCGTCGGCTTCCGGACCGCCGTCGGGCGTATGGGAAGCACTGGTCGCAGCACTGGCACCCATTTGCATTACGAGATAAGGTTCGATGGCAAAGCGTATGATCCATCGCGCTTTTTGAAGGCAGGGAAGTATGTTTTCAAAAACTGAACGTGGGACCAGCCCGCTGCCGGAAGCTCCGGGCAGTTCAAAGGACGCGCCGCCGTCGCTCATCAGCGCGAATCTGCAAATTGTTGGCAACCTGCGCTCCCAGGGCGAGGTTCAGATCGACGGTACCGTGGACGGCGATGTTTCTGCGAACGCCCTGACGATCGGCGAACGAGCGACGATCAACGGCGAGATCGTTGCCGATGACGTTGTCGTTCGTGGCCGCGTCAATGGACGCATCCGCGCCCGCAAGGTTCAGCTAGCCAAGACGGCTCACGTTGTCGGCGATATCTGGCACGAACTTCTGGCGATCGACTCCGGGGCATTTGTTGAAGGGCATTGCAAGCGCACCGACAAACCGACCGAAATGGCCGAGGCTCGGATTAAGTCGGTTGCCCCTGTAAAACGCGAGGTCGGCGGCGGCCCCGCCCCCGCCGCGGCTCCAGCCTAGCTCTTCTTGTCGCTTGAAGGACCGACTCGCGCGGACAGCGCGGCGGCCATGAACTCGTCCAGATCTCCGTCCAGGACGCCCTGTGCGTTACCTTTCTCTACACCGGTGCGCAGGTCCTTGACCATCTGGTAGGGGTGGAGAACGTACGACCGGATTTGGTGCCCCCACCCGATATCGGTCTTGGCGTCGTGCATGGCCTGTTTTTCTGCCTCGCGCTTCTCGATCTCGAGTTCGTACAAACGCGATTTCAGCATCTTCATGGCGGCCGCCCGGTTTTTATGCTGCGACCGGTCGGTCTGGCATTGAACGACGATCCCCGTCGGCAGATGGGTCAGGCGGACCGCGCTGTCCGTTCGGTTGACGTGCTGGCCGCCGGCGCCAGACGCCCTATAGGTATCGACCCGAAGGTCCTTCTCCTCGACGGTGATTTCGATCTCGTCGTCGATGACCGGATAGACGCCGACACTGGCGAAGCTCGTATGCCGCCGCGCTGAAGCGTCGAACGGCGAAATCCGCACCAGTCGATGGACACCACTTTCTGTCTTGAGCCAGCCGTACGCATTCGGGCCGTTCACCCGTACCGTCGATGATTTAATTCCTGCTTCTTCTCCCGGACTTTCCTCGATCCACTCGATCTTGTAGCCGTTGGTTTCCGTCCAGCGCAGGTACATGCGGAGCAGCATCTCGGCCCAGTCCTGTGACTCGGTCCCGCCTGCGCCTGCATGAACCTCGAGGAAGCAGTCGTTCGCATCCGCTTCACCCGACAACAGGCTCTCGATCTCGAGTTTTTGGGCTCGGTCGCGGAGCCCGGCAAGAGCCGCCCCCGCTTCGGCGATGATTGCCCCGTCTTCGTCGGCTTCTCCCAACTCGATCAGCTCGACGGTTTCCTGCACCTCCCGTTCCAGGCTCTGAAGCCTGCCTACGGACTCATCGAGGCGGGTCCGTTCACGGAGGACCTTGCGCGCCTTCTCGGGATCTTCCCAGAGAGATGGGTCTTCTGCCTGCCGATTCAGTTCGGCGAGATGAACGAGTGCGTTGTCGAGGTCAAAGAGACCTCCTCAGCAGCTCCATTGACTGCTCAATGTCGTATTGCAGTTTCTCGAATTCCGCGCGCATGTGTCTTGCAGATCTGACGTAGCCTGACCGTGTGTTAACGGACTAGCTACGCTCAGTAAAGACCGCCAACGCCTGAGCCGGTCGAATTCCTTCCGGCAGGCAGGTTCCCGGTCTGGCTATCCAGTACCGCAGCCTCCCCGGCCACCGGTTCCGTTCCCGGACGAAAGGCTTCGAGGATCACCTGCTGGCTCTCGTTGCCGGCCAGCGCCCCGGAATCCGCATCAACGCGCACGAGTCGCACGCCGCTAGGAATCCGGAAGGGAATGTCGGGCTGCCCGTCAAGCGCCTGGGCCATGAGCTCTCTAAAGATCGGGACAGCCACGCTCGCCCCCTGTTCCGTGGGGCCCAGCGTCTTCGGTTCGTCAAATCCGGTATAGACGCCGACAACGAGATCCGGCGAGAATCCGAGAAACCACGCGTCGTTGTTGTCGTTCGTAGTGCCGGTCTTGCCGGCGAGGTGCTTTCCCAAGCTCCTGATGGCGACGCCCGTCCCGCGCTCGACGACGCCCTCCAGCATCGACACGAGCTGATAGGCCGTCTCCGATTCGATCACCCGCGCACGCTCGTCACCGAGAACCGGCTCATCCTGGTTATCCCAGCGATCTGCCCTGCAGGATTCGCAACGTCGCCCGTCGTGTTTGAGAATGGTCTTGCCTCGGCGGTCCTGGACACGATCGATCAGTGTGGGCCTGACCTCTTTGCCACCGTTTACCAACATGGCGTAAGCGGTCGTCAAACGCATTAGCGTGGTTTCACCCGCACCAAGCGACATCGACAGGTACAGCGGCAAATCGTCGACGATTCCAAAGCGCGTCGCATAGTCCGCAACCGTTGGCATTCCCAGATACTGGGCCAGCCGCACGGTCATCAGGTTGCGCGACTTCTCGATACCGAGGCGCAATGTCGACGGGCCGTAGAACTTGTTGGTGTAGTTCGCCGGTTTCCAGCGCCCCTGTCCTGCGCCCTGATCGATCACAAAAGGAGCGTCAAGCACCTTGCTGGCTGGTGTAAAGCCGTTCTCGAGCGCCGCCGCGTAGACGAATGGTTTGAATGCGGACCCGGGCTGGCGCAACGCCTGCGTGGCTCGATTGAACTCGCTTTGGCTGTAGTCGTACCCACCCACCATCGCAAGAACGCGCCCGGTGTGAGGGTCCATTGCGACTAGAGCGCCCTGGAGATCTGGAAGCTGACGCAAACCGTAGACGCTCGTGCCCTCCCCGTCGACGCGCTCCACCAGCACCACGTCGCCTCGGCTGAGGACCTCCGTGGCGCGCTTGACCGCACCACCGACACGCTGGCCTTCTAGATGCTTGCGCGCCCACTTGAGTTCTTCGAGCGAGATGAACCCGGCATCTCCGGAAAGGAGGCCAATACTGGCACTGTCCTCGTCGACCTGTAGGACGGCGGCAAGTTGCCAGTTCCCCGCACCAGCAGGCTTCTCGACCTTCGCCAGTTCGCTTCGCCAATTTTCCGGGGTGATCGTCGCTACGGGACCACGCCATCCGTGACGGCGATCATATTCTTCAAGTCCGTCTCGCAGGACTTTTCGTGCAATCCCCTGAAGACGGGAGTCCAGTGTCGTCCGTACCGACAGCCCTCCCTCGTAGAGTCCTTTTTCGCCGTAGGCGTCGTATAGCTGCCGACGCACTTCTTCCGTGAAATAGGCGGCGTTCACGAACTCTTCGGTCTGCCGTTGTTGGACGATCAGCGGCGTCTGCTGGGCGAGGCGCGACTCCGACGGCGCGATGTAGCCGACCTCCGCCATGCGGCCCAGGACCCAGTCCCGCCGCGACTTTGCCGCATCTGCGCGCCGGGTCGGGTGATAGTTGTTCGGTGCTTTTGGAAGCGCTGCGAGGTAAGCGGTTTCTTGCAGCGACAGATTGTCCAGAGACTTGTCGAAATAGTTGAGAGCTGCCGCCGCCACGCCATACGAGCCCTGCCCGAGGTAGATCTCATTGAGATACAGCTCGAGGATTCGATCCTTGTTTAGTGCTTTCTCGATTCGAACGGCAAGGATCGCTTCCTTGATCTTGCGCTCGACCGAGACCTCGTTGCTTAGAAGGAAGTTCTTGGCCACCTGCTGGGTGATCGTCGATGCCCCGACGGGTCGGCGGTTTTCACCGTAGTTCATCAGATTGGTTACCGCGGCGCCGACGACGCTGCGCAGGTCTACGCCCGGATGCTCATAGAAGGTGTCGTCCTCGGCGGCCAGGAACGCCTCAATAAGGTGCTTCGGCATCGCCTCGATGGGAACGAAGACCCGTTTTTCCGTCGCATACTCGGTAAGCAGGCTGCCGTCACCGGTATGCACTCGCGTCATCACCGGCGGCTGATAGGTCGCGAGCTGATCGAACTCAGGGAGGTCGCGACCGTAGTGATAGAATGCAAACAGGAGGCCGCCCGCCCCCGCGATGGCGAGCAGAACTCCGGCTCCGAAGAGGAATCCGACGAACCTCAGCATGGATCGTTCCCTGGCGACCGCCCTCTATTGCTTGCACCGATTATAGAGGCAATTGAGGCGCAAATCGGGCCGGTTACCGCTGAATTCATGGTGAAAGCGCCGAAAAATAGGAGTCAACGGCCCTCTTGATCGAGGCTGCCAGCGTCTTCTGGTAATCGCGTGAAGAAAGCTGTCGCTCATCGGTCGGGTTCGACAGGTACCCTAGTTCGATGAGAACGGATGGGACATCGGGCGCTTTGAGGACGGCAAAACCGGCAAACCGATGCCCTTTGCGCAACGTCTTGCCGGCATCCCGGAACTCGGGCAGCACAAGGCCGGCAAAGGTCGCGGAGAGGTTCATTGTTTCGCGGCGTGTGAGGTCGATGAGTATCGTCGCCACATCGTCGGGCTGGCTCTGAAGGTCGACGCCGGCAATAAGGTCAGCCTTGTTTTCACGCTGGGCGAGAGCCGCTGCCTCCTCATCGGATGCGTTTTCCGACAAGGTGTACACCGATACCCCCCTAACCGAACGGTCCCTGAGCGAATCCGCGTGCAGCGAAATGAAAAGGTCTGCGTTGTGCTCATGGGCAAATGCCACGCGGTCGCGGAGCCTGACAAACACATCGTCCTCCCGTGTCAGGAGCACCCGGTACCGGCCGGTTGCCTCCAAGGCCCGCAGGGTTTCGCGCGCGATGGCGAGAGTTATCTCCTTTTCCTGGGTGCCGCGGCGGCCGATCGTCCCCGGATCGATCCCGCCGTGTCCCGGATCGAGGACCACGATCTTGCGATCATCGCGGGCCTTACGCGAAGCTGGCGGCTTTGGTTGTGGAACGGGTGGTGCCGGTGACGGTAAAGCGGCCGTCTCCTGGAATTCGTCGACCGTTACCTCCGCCAGATCAATGACAAACCGGTAGGGGAAGTTCCCGTTCGGAGGCAGCAAGAACGATCGGCGGACCGCTACGGGCCGGCTTACGTCGAGCACCAGGCGCGAGGTGGCGCGGTCGAAGAGGCCAAAGCGAAACCCCTCGATGAGACCTCGCTTGATGGTGGGCTGATCATTGACCTGCCAATCGAGGACGGGAAAATCCACGACTACCCGATAGGGGTCGTCCAGCAGGAAGACGCTAAAAGGGACCTCGTCCGATAGGTCGAGGACGAAGCGCGTGGCATCGGACTGTTCCCCGGCCCTGACCCCCATGACCGAAGCAGCAGCCAGCGGTTGGGCCAGCAGGACGACCGACACAAGCACAGTCGCTGCAATCAGGCGCTGCAGGCGTTCAAACATCTTGGGCTCATTCTTGGCGATAACACTAGATATACCGCTGCTTCCGCGCCATATTCAAATGGGCGAGGGACAGATCAAGAAGGGTCTTAACCTGAAATTGGGTTTGTTCCCGTCAAAAAAGTGTGTTTATTTCGCAACGGCTAACGCTCGCAGCGGCCCTAGCTCCCTCGCGCGTCCCTTATTGGCGGCGCGCTCACGGCAACATCGGGGTTGGCTGCGTCTCAAAGACATACCGAGAAGTTCAACCAATGCCGGCTTCCAAGACCATGATTGATTTCCGCTCGCCGAGCGGCCTCATGGCGCCGGCTCAACACCGGGGCACGCGGCATCGAGGCCTAGTCCGATCGTCAGCGCCCGCAAGGACCAAGAACCCCAATGGCAATGAAAATGCTGATCGAGGCGGCACACCCGGAGGAAACCCGGGTCGTCGTCGTCAAAGGACAACAACTCGAAGAGTTTGATTTCGAGGCTACCAACCGCGCCCAGCTCAAAGGAAACATCTACCTCGCAAAGGTCACCAGAGTAGAGCCGTCGCTACAAGCGGCGTTCGTAGACTACGGCGGGAACAGGCACGGTTTCCTCGCCTTCAACGAAATCCACCCCGACTACTACCAAATACCGGTTGCCGATCGGCGGGCGCTTCTCGAAGCGGAGGCAGCCCGCCAAGCCGAGGAAGAGGCCGAAGAAGAAGCCGAGGCGGAAGCCGAGGCCAAGGCGGAAGCCGAGGCCGATGCGGAATCGGCGTCAGGCCAGATCGCGACGGACGAAAGCGATGTCGAGACACAAGAAGGTGGTGACGGAGTCGAAGAGGTTGCCGCCGCGCCCAAGCCCGAAGACATGGGCGGCGATGAGATGGACGACGTTCGCCCGACTCGTCGGCGCGAGCAGATGCTCCGGTCGTACAAGATCCAAGAGGTCATCAAGCGCCGCCAGATCTTGCTGGTACAAGTGGTCAAGGAAGAGCGCGGCAACAAGGGCGCCGCGCTAACGACCTACATCTCACTGGCAGGCCGCTACTGTGTTCTGATGCCCAACACCGCCCGCGGCGGTGGAATCAGCAGAAAAATCACCAATGCCAGCGACCGCAAACGCCTTAAGACGATTGTGGGGGAAATCGAAATCCCCGACGGAATGGCCCTGATCGTCCGCACCGCAG
Organism: Alphaproteobacteria bacterium; assembly: GCA_038148335.1. Lineage (GTDB taxonomy): Bacteria > Pseudomonadota > Alphaproteobacteria > SHVP01 > SHVP01 > CALJDF01. The sequence continues at coordinate 13,297 of JAYQVF010000027.1, forward strand.
GGGCGCAGCGAAGCAAGGCGGAGATCAAACGCGACTACGAGTACCTCTCCCGCACCTGGAGCGAGATACGCGACACCACGTTGCAATCCATTGCACCGGCACTGATCCACGAAGAAGCCAACCTCATCAAGAGATCGATCCGGGACCTCTACACCAAGGATGTGGACGAGGTCTTGGTCGAGGGCGACGAAGCCTACAAGTCCGCCAAGAAATTCATGCGCATGCTGATGCCCAGCCATGCTAAGCGCGTGCAGCCGTACAAGGAAAACGTTCCCTTGTTCCGGAAATACAATGTCGACGCGCAGCTCGACTCGATGATGAGTACGCGGGTGACGCTGAAATCCGGCGGCTACATCATCATTAATGCCACCGAAGCGTTGGTCGCAATTGACGTCAACTCAGGTCGATCGACGCGAGAGCGGAACATCGAGGAAACAGCTCTAAAGACAAACCTCGAAGCTGCACAGGAAGTCGCCCGCCAGCTTCGCTTGCGGGACCTTGCCGGCCTTATCGTGATCGACTTCATCGACATGGAGGAGAACCGCAACAACAGGTCGGTGGAGCGTAAGCTCAAGGAATGCCTGAAGTCGGACCGGGCTCGCATCCAGGTCGGGCGCATTAGCCATTTCGGTCTTCTCGAAATGTCGCGCCAGAGACTTCGCCCGAGTCTTCTTGAGTCCAGCAGCGACCCCTGCCCTACCTGCGGTGGCAGCGGCATCGTCTTCTCGGTAGAGACTGCGGCGATGCGCGCCCTAAGGGCGCTCGAGGACGAAGCGCTTCGCGGACGGACAACCGAAGCGTCGATATTTGTCCCCACCCCGGTCGCGCTGTACCTGCTGAACCAGAAGCGCTCTTCGATAACCTCGATTGAAAGCCGCTACGGGATCACCATCCTTGTGCGTGCCGATGACTCCCTGATCGCGCCGGACTACCGAATCGAACGTAGCGGCGAGCGGCGTTCTCCCCCAGCTGAGCAGGCAATGCCGGTCGAAGCGGAGGCGGACGAAGAGGAGGAGGAGGAAGCCGACGCCGACGCCGACGCAGAAGCCGATACCGAGGAGGAAGATGTCGAAGCCGCCTCGGGCGAGGAGGACACGGACGGCGACCAACCGCGCAAGCGTCGCCGCAGGGGGCGCCGCGGGGGCCGTCGCCGGCGCCGCGATGGCGAAGGTTCGGAAGAGCGCTCCGCTGACGACTCGCAGTCGGAGACCACGTCGGCCGAGGTTGCCTCAGACGATGTGGCCGGCGATGAGGACGAAGAAGCAACCGGCGAACCGAAAGAAAAGCGTGGCCGCCGCCGCCGCCGCGGAGGACGCGGCCGCCGTGGACGGGGTGACCGTGACGCGTCCGGCACACAGCCGGATCGGGACGAAGGTTCCGAGGATGCCGCTACCGAAACGACCGAAACGGTCGCCCAGGCTGCCGGCGCCGAAGAGCACGTGGATACCCAAGCCTCAGCCGAGCCGGTGACAGCTCCCGAGGTATTGCCGCAGCATGACGAAACGGGCGCGCCGGAGGTTGGCGGGTTCGAAACGACTGTCGTCGAATCCGAAAGTCATCCGTTAGAGGCAACGGCAGAGGAAGCACGGCAGGCAACACCACCGTCTGAGGTCAACGACCGCCCGAAGAAGAAGGGATGGTGGAGCCGCGCCCTCAGCTAAGCCAGGAAACGAGGCGGTCTGCAGCATCGCGGATCGCCTCGTGCTCACCGGCAAAACTGATGCGCACGTAGGCATGCCCCTGCTCCGAGTCGAAGTCGATCCCGGGAGTAATGGCTACGCCCGTCTCATTCAAGAGTCTCCGACAGAAATCGGCGCTATCGTTCGTCAACCGACTCACATTTGCAAAGATGTAGAACGCTCCATCGGCCGGCGCGATGTCGTCGATCCCGGCCTTCGGAAGCACGTCGAGCAGAAGGGCGCGGTTCCGACGGTACACATCCAGGTTGGCCAACAATTCCTCTTCGCAGTCGAACGCTGCGACAGCCGCCCGCTGCGAGATTGTATTCGGAGAAATGTAGAGGTTCTGGGCCAGTCGCTCGACGACTTCCGTCAGGTCGTCCGGAACGACCATCCAGCCGAGACGCCACCCCGTCATGCCGTAGTACTTCGAGAACCCGTTCAAGACCACACCGCCGCGCGACCCTGGCAGAATCGTTTCTGCGGGGTTTTCGTAGGTGATCCCGTGGTAGACCTCGTCGGAAATCAGGCGGATTTCCCGCTGATTGCAATAGGCGATGAGATCTTGCAAGGGCCGGCCCGTTACCATTGTACCGCTCGGGTTGGCAGGACTAGCAATCAAGAGACCATCGACCGGACCCGCCGCTTCCAGCATGGCCGGAGTCGGCTGGAAGCGCGTTTCCGGCGAAGTCCTCAGATAGACCGGCTCGATGCCAAGGGCCGTGAACATGTTTCGGTAGGCCGGATAGCAAGGAACACCGAGCGCCACTCGATCACCAGGATCGAATGCAGCAACCAGCGACAGAACAAAACCGCCCGAAGAACCAGTCGTGATCGCAATACGTCCAATTGGAAGTTCGACACCGTGTTTGTCTTGATAGTACCGCACGATCCGTTGGCGTAGCGCCGGTTCGCCGAAGGCCTCGGTATACCCAATTCCTCCCGCCTCCAGGGCACGGCGCGCAGCGGCAACGACGCCTGCGGGCGCCCCTCGACCGGGCTCACCAACCTCCAGATGCAGTACCTTGTCGCCGCGGGCGGCTTTTTCGTTGGCCGCCTTGAGCACTTCCATCGCATAGAACGGTGCGACCCTGGCGCGGGAAGAGACCTTCATTGCGTTGCCGGGCTAGAACTCGATACCGCCATCGCCCAAGCCGAATCCACGACCGTCAGCCACAAACTGGCAGCCTGAGGGATCGAGCGTCGCACCGCCAAAGCAGAGAATGGCGTTCACGATCGAGAACTGCCCACCGTCCAAGAGTCGATGGCCCGCGGCCTGCAAGGCATTCGAGATCTCGGCCGGCGTTCCTCGTTCAAAGACGGCAACATCGGGCTCGGGAAACCCGACGACGCGCGGGCGGTCGACCGCATGACGCAACGAACTGAGTTCCAGGACCGCAGCACTGATGACGCTCATCGTTGCGGCGGGCGCCGCCGGCCCGCCCGTTCCCGTTGCCCCAATCACGAACTCTCCAGTCACGGCGTTTGCAACGATTGCCGGCGTGGTAAAATCCGTCCCGCCTCGCAGCCAGCCGTCGGGTCCAGGCGGCAAGGGCGGCGCGAAGAACAGTCCGAGAGGCGCGTTGAACCGTCCCTGACCGAAAGGCGCATTCATCGTCAAGACACAGGCAACCGCCGATCCCGCCGCATCGAGCGCCACAAGACCGGTCGTTCCATCCCTTCCTGCACCAATCCACGGGCTCAGGTCGGGCGCCTGCGACGCGACTGCAACATGCCGTGACGGATCGTAGTCCGATAGCAGGGTTGCGGCCCGGAACGCCGAGGAATCCCCTCCAGCGACGCTGTCGACCAGCGCCCGATGAGACGTCTCCACGATTAGGTGTGGGCGTTGCGACGGAGGTGTTTGCAGGAAACGACCCTGCTCCGTCAGCATTGCCCACATCGAGGCCGCGGCCGTTCCACCACTTGGGCCGCTGGCCGGGGTGAACAGACTCAGGTCACCAAAGGGCGTCCTTGCGCTCCGCTGCCACGCCGGCAGGAACTGCTTGAGATCTTCAATGGTCAGCCGTCCGCCGGCTTCTTGCGCAGCGCCAATGAGGTCTCTTGCGAGGACGCCAAAATAGAAGTCGCCCCCGCCCTTGGATCGAATGCCGCTCAGGGTCTCGGCGAGGCCTGGCACGCGAACATCCTGTCCTTCCTCGACTGGGCGGCCCGCAACAATAAACGGCCCCAGATCGCCTGCGCCGGTTGTCCGCGCGTACTCGGCCGTCGCAGTCGCAAGCGCGCGCGACGTTGGAAAGCCGAAACGGGCCATCTCCTCAGCCGGGAGAACGACCTGGCTCCAGCGCAAACGCCCAAACCGCGCGTGGAGGGCAGCAATTCCGCGCACCGCCCCCGGCAATGCGACCGCCCCTCCGAGCGCCCCTTCCGTCGGCCGAAAGTCGATGCTCTCCGATGTTCCGGTAACTACGTCATAGGTCACGCAGGTGCCGCCACCGCCCAGGCCAGCCGCCAGCGGGTAAGTCACCGCCAGGGAAAAAAAGGTCGCAGCGGCGGCATCCGCAGCCGTCCCGCCGGCCTTCAACGCGGCCAGCCCGGCCAAGGCCGCGCGGGGCTCGTCGGCGACAACCCCGCCAACGAAGCTCGCCTTGAGTTCTTTTTGCGTGGGCGCGCCGGATGTGCACGCAGCAGCAACAAGCGGCAAGAGGAGCGCCAATTGACGGAGTCTCCCCCCCTCCCTACGTTTTGGAGTGTTCGTTCCCTTGGAGTATCGCGTGAAGCGCTTCATCTGCCGGTTTCTTGCCGTCACACTCGTTCTGTCCTCACTGGCCAGGCCTGCCGCCGCCCAGAATCTGAGCCTGATCAGCGACGCCGAGACCGAGGGAATGGTCCGCGACCTCGCCGAGCCCATCTTCGCTGCGGCTGGTCTTACCACGGATTCCGTGTCGGTCCATATCGTCAATGACCGCTCCCTCAATGCATTCGTGGCGGGTGGTCAAAGAATTTTTCTCTTTACCGGACTTCTCGTAGAAGCCGACGGCCCAAATCAGATCATTGGCGTACTGGCACATGAAACGGGCCATATCGCCGGCGGTCATCTGGCCCGTACGCAAGACGCCTTGCGCGGCGCCAGCGCGATCGCCGTGCTGTCCGCCGTCCTTGGCGTGGCCGCGGCTGTGGCCGGCGGCGGCGCAGCCGGTGCCGCCGTCCTCGGCGGTGGAGCCCAGGCAGCCGGACAATCGATCCTGCAATACTCGCGCACCCAGGAATCCGCGGCCGACCAGGCGGCCGTGCGCTATCTCAACGACACTGGACAGTCGTCACGTGGCTTGATCGAGGTGCTTGAAAAGCTTGGTGACCAAGAAGCGCTCTTGTCCTCGAACCAGTCGAGCTACGCGCGAACCCACCCCCTGTCGCGCGAACGAATCATCGCGCTGGAACACCAGATGAAGCAGTCACGCTACAGTGACGTTGCGAGCGCCCCCGAGCAAGTTGCTCGCTTCAATCGTGTCAAAGCGAAAGTAAAGGCATTCCTCGATCCACGCCGAGCGTTGCGCGATTATCCCGAGAGCGACGACAGTATAGCGGGCCGTTACGCGCGAGCGATCGCCCACTATCGAACGACCGACATCGAACGGGCTATTTCGGAAATCGACGGACTCATCAAGGAGAACCCCGAAGACCCCTATTTCCATGAGCTCAAGGGGCAGATTCTCTACGAGACAGGCGGCCGGGAGAAGGCAATCCCACCCAACGCCGAGGCGGTACGTCTCGCGCCTCACGAGCCACTGTTTCGCCTGGCACTCGCGCAAGCAATGGTGGCAATGAACGATCCGGCTCTGAACAGGGAGGCGATTGTCCACCTCCAGGAGGCGGTTCGCATGAACCGGGAGCTGGGCGGCGCCTGGGCCCAACTTGCCATCGCCTACGGACGTGACCAACAGTTTGGCCAATCAAGCTTGGCGAGTGCCGAACAAGCTTTGTTGGCCGGCAACCTGGCCGACGCAAGGCAACATGCGACACGCGCAGAACGGCTGCTTCCGGTTGGCTCGCCGGGACAGCTGCGCGCTCAAGACATATTGAGTGCAGCAAAGCCGCGACGCTGATATCAGTTGCCGATGTTTCGAATCCTATTGTTCACTCTCGGCCTGGCGTCGGTTGCGACGCCCCTGGGCGCACAGCAAAGCCTCCCACCCGCCAATCCTGCATTGCTGGAGTCGGTCGACCCGGACCAACGACGCGTCACCGAGGAGATCGTTCGCGACTACCTGCTTCGGCATCCAGAAATCGTCCTTGAGGCGATTCGCATCCTGCAAGCCCGCGAACAAGCCGTGGCTGATGAACAGGCAGCCCAAGCCATGGCGGCGAGTGCCGACGCGCTTCGGAGCGACCCTCTTTCGCCCGTCGGCGGTAACCCTGAGGGCGACGTGACCGTCGTGGAATTCTTCGACTACGCCTGTCCCTATTGCAAAAACGCTCATCCACTCCTTAGCCAGCTGACAACAGCCGACTCGAATGTCCGGATCGTCTACAAAGAGTATCCGATCCTCGGGGAGGCGTCGGTCTACGCCTCGCGCGTGGCACTTGCCGTTTTCCTTCTCGAACCCGAGAAGTACGAGCGGTTTCACGCCAACATGTTCCAGACGCGCGGGCGCCTGGCGGCTGAGACGGCGATTCAGGTTGCCCTCGATCTGGGATTGGACCGGGCGCGGTTGCAGGAAACCGTGGAGAGCGACAAGGTCTCAGCGATCCTGACCAGTAATGTCAAACTAGCCCAATCGATCGGGATCAACGGAACGCCCGCATTCGTCATCGGCGATTCGATCGTGCCGGGGCTCGTCCCACTTGAACAACTGCAGGCACTCGTATCGGAAGCGCGTGAGACTTGCCGTACCTGCTAGCGATCGGTTCCTAGATCAGCCCGCCAAGCGGCGAAGACGGATCTGCATACATTTTTCGCGGCATCCTGCCTGCAAGGTAAGCCTGCCGCCCCGCGATGATCGCATGCTTCATCGCTGACGCCATCAAGACAGGGTTCTTTGCCTCGGCAATGGCCGTGTTGGTGATAACGGCGTCGCAACCGAGCTCCATCGCGACGGCCGCCTCGGAGGCGGTGCCGACCCCGGCATCGACGATCACCGGCACGTTTGCATTTTCGACGATGATCCGAATATTGACGGGATTCTGGATGCCAAGTCCGGATCCTATCGGGGCACCAAGTGGCATGATGGCGCAACAACCGATCTCCTCAAGGCGCTTCGCCTGGATGGGATCGTCGCTGCAATAGACCATTACCTGAAATCCCTCTTTGATAAGCATCTCCGCCGCGCGCAGCGTTTCGGGCATATCGGGATACAGGGTCTTCTTGTCGCCCAGAACCTCCAGCTTGACGAGATCCCAACCTCCGGCTTCCCGGGCAAGCCGCAAGGTGCGAACTGCTTCCTCACCGGTGAAGCAGCCGGCGGTATTGGGCAAGAAGATGTACTTTTTCGGATCCAGGGAATCGACCAGCATTGGCTGCGAACGATCCGTCAGGTTTACCCGACGGACCGCGACGGTAATCATCTCCGAACCGGCAGCCTCCGCCGCCCGCCTGTTTTCCTCGTAGTCCTTGTATTTTCCTGTGCCGATAATCAGACGCGAATGCATCGTTCGTCCGGCGACACTCCAGGTGTCTTCCGGCTCTCCCGCCTTCACCGCGTCACCACCCCCGATAAAATGGACGATCTCGATCTTGTCGCCGTTGCCAAGCGTCGTGGTCTCGAAAGCGCTCCGGGGAACGATCTCGAGATTGCGCTCGAGCGCAATCTTGCGTGCATCGAGCTGAAGGTCGCGCAGTAGCTCAGCCACCGAAAGCGCCCGTTCGAAGCAGCGAATCTCTCCGTTGATCGTCAGTTCCATGGGTTCTTGTCCAGTCCAGCAGCATCCCGAGTATGGGGAGCGCCGTTTCCCGCTTCAACCTCGGTTTGTCAAGGTGCTCGCCATGCGCCGGATTGTCTCGCCCCGGGTCCGTGCTATAAGGCGGAATTACGATCGTCCTTACCTAGCAGTCCATGGCACCACAAACTCCAATTCTCGTCCTCAACGGGCCAAATCTGAATATGCTCGGGACACGAGAAACCGACATTTATGGAACCATGACACTTGCCGATATCGAGGCAAGGGTAACGGCCCGTGCGACGCAGGCCGGGTATGACATAGATTTCCGCCAGTCGAACAGCGAAGCCGAACTCGTCGACTGGGTCCAGGAAGCCCGAGGACGGATCGCCGGCCTCATGATCAACGCCGGCGCCTATACCCATACGTCAGTGGCACTGCTCGACGCGCTCAGGGTTCTCGATGAACCAATCGTGGAGGTGCACCTTTCCAATATTTTTCGCCGCGAAGCCTTTCGCCATCACTCGTATGTCAGCCAGGTCGCGGCCGGTATGATCACGGGGTTCGGTCCACACGGCTACGAACTCGGGGTTGATGCCCTCGTCAGGATTCTCCAGGAACAATAGGCAGTACGAAACATGGCCAAACTTTCAATCGATCCGGATGTCATCCGCGAGCTCGCCTCTCTGCTCGACGAGACAAATCTGAACGAGATCGAGTGGGAGGAAGCGGATCAGCGTGTCCGCGTATCGCGAGGCGCAGGCGGCGGCCATATCATCGCCGCCCCGTCCCTGCCCCAGTCCGCGCCGCCGCCGGGATCGTCTGCCCCCCCAGGACCTGCTATCGCCGACTCCGCTAACCACCCGGGAGCCGTGAAGTCGCCCATGGTTGGCACCGCCTATCTGGCGCCTGAACCGGGCGCCAAGCCCTTCATCTCCATCGGTGATCGCGTGTCCCAGGGTCAAACACTGCTCATCGTCGAGGCTATGAAAACAATGAACCCGATCGCTGCCCCCAAGGCCGGGACAGTGAAAGAGATATTGGTCGACGATGCGACGCCGGTCGAATACGGCGAAGCTCTGGTCGTTCTGGAATAGATGATCGAAAAGGTCCTCATCGCCAACAGGGGCGAGGTCGCGCTACGGATCTTACGTGCGTGCCGCGAGATGGGAATCGCCACAGTGGCGGTTCATTCCACCGCTGACTCGGATGCGATGCACGTCCGCCTCGCCGACGAGACCGTATGCATCGGCCCGCCAAGCGCAACGCTTAGCTATCTCAACATACCGGCGATCATTTCCGCGGCCGAAATCACCAACGCCGACGCGATCCATCCTGGCTACGGCTTCCTGTCCGAGAACGCCGGTTTCGCTTCAATCGTTGAGGAGCACGGCATCACCTTCATAGGGCCGACCCCCGAGCACATTCGTTTGATGGGCGACAAGGTCGCCGCCAAGGAAACCGCAAAACGCCTCGGAATTCCCGTCGTGCCGGGCTCTGACGGGGCGATCACCAACGATATCGAGGCGCGAAAGACAGCTCACGAGATCGGCTATCCGGTTATCGTTAAGGCCGCGGCGGGTGGCGGTGGACGCGGCATGAAGGTCGCCAGAGCACCAGAGCAACTCCCGGAGGTACTGGCCACGGCGCGCGCCGAGGCGAAGGCCGCGTTCGGGAACGACGCCCTGTACATGGAGAAGTTCCTGGGCACGCCGCGCCATATCGAGATCCAGGTCATTGGCGATACGCACGGCAACTCCGTACATCTCGGCGAACGCGACTGCTCGATGCAGCGCCGCCATCAGAAGATTATGGAGGAAGCCCCCTCGCCTGCCCTCAACGCTCAGGCGCGCAACGCCATTGGCGAGCGCGTCGCCGACGCCATGCGGGACCTCGGCTATCGCGGTGTCGGCACCATCGAGTTCCTCTACGAGAACGGTGAGTTCTTCTTCATCGAGATGAACACCCGGCTTCAGGTCGAGCATCCCGTAACCGAGATGATCACCGGGATCGATCTGGTTCGTGAGCAAATCCGGATCGCCTCGGGCGCGCCGTTGAGTTTCACGCAAGACGACGTCAAGATTCAGGGGCATGCGATCGAATGCCGGATCAATGCCGAAGACCCGGTCACCTTTGCTCCGAATCCTGGGCGCGTCACCAGCTTTCATGCACCCGGCGGCCTCGGGGTGCGGATCGATTCGGGTCTCTACGATGGATACTCGATTCCTCCCTTCTACGACTGGCGGGTTGGCGAGGGTGTCGGGGAGGGCGCGAGTAGGACCGACTGCGGCAGGCGGCTTGGGCGAGCGGG
>JAYQVF010000028.1:0-22839 GCA_038148335.1 Alphaproteobacteria bacterium
CGGTCACCTTCCCACCCCACCCCGCGCTCCACCCGGCGGGCGGCGCCCCCATGGGGGGGGGCGGGGGGGTGGGCATCTCCTCGGGCGCGGCGATTGCGGCGGCGGCCGAGATCGGCGCGCGCGACGAATGGGCGGGCAAGCGGCTCGTGGTCATCCTGCCGTCGTTCGCCGAGCGCTACCTGTCGACGGCGCTGTTCGACCAGCTCTAGACCAGGCACCGCCATGGACTTTCGCGAGGACCAGATTCATCGCTACGCCCGCCACATCATTCTGAATGAAGTGGGCGGCGAAGGTCAGGCGAAGCTGCTGGATGCGAAGGTCCTGGTGGTCGGCGCCGGCGGCCTCGGCTCGCCCCTGATCATGTACCTGGCGGCGGCCGGGATCGGCACGCTCGGCGTGATCGACGACGACACGGTCGCGCTGTCGAACCTGCAGCGCCAGGTCGCGCATACGACGGCGCGCGTCGGCATGGCGAAGACCGACAGCGCCCGCGAAACGGTTGCCGCCCTCAACCCCGACACCCGCGTCGAAACGCACCGGACCCGGCTCGACGCGGGCAATGTCGAGGAACTGATCGCGGCCTACGACGTCATCGCCGACGGCAGCGACAATTTCGAGACGCGCTTCCTGCTCAACGACGCCTGTCATCTCGCCGGCAAGACCCTGGTGTCGGCGGCGGTGCTGCGTTTCGACGGGCAGCTATCGACATTCAAGTCGCATCTCGGCGGCGACAACCCTTGCTATCGCTGCATCTATCCCGCACCGCCGCCCGAGGGCCTGATCCCGAGTTGTGCCGAAGGCGGCGTGCTCGGCGCGCTGGCCGGAACGATGGGCACGCTGCAGGCGACAGAGGTGATCAAGGAAGTGCTCGGCATCGGCGACAGCCTGTCCGGCACATTGCTGATCTACGAGGGGTTGTCGGCGAGCTTCCGCAAGGTGCGGGTGCGGCCCGATCCCGCCTGCGCGCTGTGCGGTGAGACGCCGACGATCACGGCGATTCGCGATGCCGCCTGAGATCGACCGGCCCGGCAAGCTGTCGTTGATCGTTCATTCGGGCGCGTTCGACAAGGTGCACTACGCGCTCAGCATTGCCGCCGCGGCGATCGCCACCAACACGCCGGTGACCCTGTTCTTCACCATGGACGCGATCCGCTGCGTCACAAAGGGGCCCGAAGGCGCGCCTGGCTGGCAGACCGTGTGCGCGGAGGACGGCCGCGACGGCGCAACCGTCGACGCGGAATTCGCCGCCCGCGGCGTAGGTACGTTCGAGGAACTGCTCGGCGCCTGCGTCGCGCTCGGCGCGACGTTCATGGTGTGCGAGATGGGCCTGCGCGCGAAGGACATCGGCCGCAACACGCTGCGCGAGGACGTGACGTTCGTCGAGGGCGGGCTCGTGACCTTTCTCAACGACGCGCGCCGCGACGGCGCGATGCTGTTTATCTAGATCGTCGTACCGGCGATGACGCGGTCGGGCGGCTTGTGGCCGTCCATGAAGGCGCGGATGTTGATCATCACGAGTTCGCCGGTCGCGAGCCGGCTTTCCAGCGTCGCCGAGCCCATGTGGGGCAGCAGCACCACGTTGTTGAGCTTGAGGAAGCCCGGTTTGATCTGCGGTTCGTTCTCGTAGACGTCGAGCCCGGCGCCCATCAGGTCGCCGGCCTTGAGCATCGCGATCAGGGCATCCTCGTCGACGACCTCGCCGCGCGCCGTGTTGACGATGAAGGCCTCCTTGCGCAGCAGCTTCAGGCGCCGCGCCGACAGGAGGTGATAGGTCGCCGGGGTGTGGGGACAGTTGACCGAGACGATGTCCATGTGGGCGAGCATCTGGTCGAGACTTTCCCAGTAGGTCGCCTCCAGTTCGGTTTCAATCTCGGGCGCGACGCGGTGGCGGTTGTGATAGTGGATCGACAGGCCGAAGCCGCGGGCGCGGCGCGCCAGCGCGGTGCCGATGCGGCCCATGCCGACGATGCCGAGACGCTTGCCCCAGATCCGCCGGCCGAGCATGAAGCTGGGCGACCAGCCCGGCCATTCGCCGGCGCGCAGCAAGCGCTCGCCTTCGACCAGGCGGCGCGGCACGGCGAGGATCAGCGCCATGGTCATGTCGGCGGTGTCTTCGGTCAGGACGCCGGGGGTGTTGGTAACCACGATCTTGCGCTCGGCTGCGGCGGCCAGATCGATATGGTCGACGCCGTTGCCGAAATTGGCGATCAGTTTGAGGTCCTTGCCGGCGGCTGCGATCAGATCGGCGTCGATCCGGTCGGTCACGGTCGGCACCAGGACGTCGCAGTGCCGGACGGCGTCGCGCAGCTCGTCGTCGGACAACGGGTGGTCGTCGACGTTCAACCGGGTGTCGAACAGCTCCATCATCCGGGTCTCGATTTCGCCCGGCAGTTTTCTGGTGACAAAAACCCGTGGTTTGCGTTTGGCCATGTGCGCCAGGATTGGTCAGTACTCCGGCATGTCTAGCAAATCGGGCCTGCCTCGGAAAGGCGCGGGGTTCCTTGACCCCCGGTTGCCGCGCCGGGCATATAGCGGGCGTGCGCAATAGCCTTCAGCAGCTTCTTGTTTTCACCGCCATCGTTCTGACGGTAGGCGTCGCACCTTTCGACGCGGTGCGCGCGCAGAGCGACTACCGGCCGCATTTCGTGTCGCTGCGCCACAACACCGTGAACGTGCGGACCGGGCCCGGGACGCGCTATCCGATCGAATGGGTCTACAAGCGCGCCGGCCTGCCGGTCGAGGCGATCGCCGAGTACGAAGAATGGATCAAGGTGCGCGACTACGAGGGCGCCGAGGGCTGGGTCCACCGCCGGCTGCTGTCGTCGGACCGCTGGGCGGTCATCACCGGCAGCCTGCGCACCGTGCGGCGCGAACCGCACGACGACAGCAACCCGGTGCTGTTCGCCGAGCCGGGCGTCCAGGGACACCTGCTGTCGTGCCGCGATTCGTGGTGCGAGGTCGAGATCGGCGCGCGGCGCGGCTGGGTGCGGCGCGAGGTTCTGTGGGGCGTCTATCCCGGCGAGAACTTCGACTAGCTAGTCGAAGTCGGCCGCTAGCGCCGCGCGCACGTTGGCCGGCATCATCGCCATATGGCCGTAGTTGTCGTGTGCGATCTGCAGGACGACCTGCACGTCGCCGTTCCGGAAGGCGGCGATCTGCGCGTCCGTCATCGGAAACCGCACGAAGTGAATCGACGACGTCTTGCCATCGGCCTTGGTGCGTTCGACGTCGCTTTCGGCGACGGCGGGGATGGCGTCGTCGCCGACTTTCATCGATACGGTCTGTTCGACATGGGTCAAACGCCGCAGTTCCCGGTCGCGCCGCACCGGATCCTCGATTTCGAACATGAGCGTCGCGACGAGCTCTTTGCCTTTGGGAATCAAGGGGTTGTAGGCGGCGAGCTCGTCGGCGATTTGCGGCTCGCCGCCCTTTTCGATGTACAGCATCTCGTGGATCTGGATCCACATCGTGTCGAAGTTCTCGAAATAGAAGGTGGCGTAGGGGCCGACACTGACGCGGCGATCCTTCTTGATCGCCGAGGCCGCGGCGCGCCGTTCCTTGCGCACGCCGGCGTAGTCCTCCATCGCCATGATCTCGGCGCGGGTGATCTCGTGATTTTCGCGGGTCATTTGTCCAGTCCGTAGGCGCGGGCTACCAGTTCGACCGGATGGAACGAGCGCTTTTCGGCGAGCTTGTCGGCCGCGCCGTCGAGCGCCTCCATCCCCTGCACGATGTGCTTGCCGGCAAGCGGACATTCGGAAACGATGAAGGCGGCGCCGCTCTCGGCGGCGCGCTTGGCCGTCGGTTTGCCGACCTTGAGGGCCACCGGGAAGTTCTCTTCCTTGATGCCCCAGGAGCCGCCGTGGCCCGAGCACCGCTCGACGATGGTCACTTCCGCTTCCGGGACCTGGCGCAGCAGTTCAGCCGCCTTGGGGCCCATGTTCTGGGCCCGGGCGTGGCAGGCAAGGTGCACGGCAACGCCACCGGGGAGCGGCTTCATGCCGGGAGCGAAGCCTTCGTTCTTGGCGATGTCGACGAGGTATTCAGAGAGATCGACGGTGGCTTCGGACAGGCGCTTGACCTGGGGATCGTCGGGAACGATCAGCGGCCACTCGAACTTGAGCATCAGCGCACAGGACGGCGTCAGGGCGACGATGTCGTAGCCCTTGTCGATCCACGGGCGCATCACCGCCGCAACCCGCCTCGCGCGCGAGGCGACATCCGAGATTTGGCCGCCTTCGAGCTGCGGCATGCCGCAGCATTCGGGATAGACGACCTGGGTCTCGACGCCGTTGCGCGCCAGCACGCGTTGCGCGGCGGCACCGATGTCGGGGTTGTTGTAATTGACGAAGCATGTCGCATAGAGGACCGCCTTGCGTCCCGCCGCAGGCGCCGAGGTGTCGACCTCGGGGCGGTGATGGGCGGCGTGGGCGACGAAGGTTTCGGTGTGGAACTTGGGCAGTTCGGCGTCTTCGTGCACATGCGCGACGCCACGCAGAACGGGACGCGTCAGCTTGTTGCCGCGCGCCGACGCCCAGTTGGCAACCGGCGCGGCGAGGCGCGCCATCTTGCCGTTGCGATCAGTGCGGGTGAGCTGGGCTTCGCCGAAGGACGGCTTGATGCCGCGTTCCCGTTCGGCGGCGCGGTAGCGCAGCATGAGATGAGGAAAGTCGAGATTGAACTCGTGCGGCGGCACGTAGGGGCACTTCGTGAGGAAGCACATGTCGCACAACGTGCAGGCATCGACCACCGGCTTGAAGTCGGCGCTGTCGACAGCATCGAGTTCGCCGGTTTCCGATTCGTCGATGAGATCGAACAGCCGTGGAAACGAGTCGCAGAGATTGAAGCAGCGTCGGCAGCCGTGACAGATGTCGAAGACCCGCCGCAGTTCGGCATCGAGCGCGTCCCAATCGGTGAAAGCCGGATCCTGCCAGTCGATCGGGTGGCGGATCGGCGCTTCGGTAGAACCTTCCTTCATGGCAGCAAAACGGGGGCGGCTTTCGGGCCGCCCCCGCCCTTAGATGTTGGTGACGACGGCGGGCGCTTAGAGGCTGTCGAGCGCCTTCTGGAAGCGGCCGGCGTGCGACTTCTCGGCCTTGGCGAGCGTCTCGAACCAGTCGGCGATTTCGTCGAAACCCTCGTCGCGCGCGGTCTTAGCCATGCCCGGATACATGTCGGTGTATTCGTGCGTCTCGCCCGCGATCGCGGCCTTCAGGTTGTTCGAGGTGGTGCCGATCGGCTCGCCGGTCGCCGGATCGCCGGTCTCCTCGAGGAACTCGAGGTGGCCGTGCGCATGACCGGTCTCGCCCTCGGCGGTGGAGCGGAAGACGGTCGAGACGTCGTTGAAGCCTTCGACGTCGGCCTTCTGCGCGAAATAGAGGTAGCGGCGGTTCGCCTGGGATTCACCCGCGAACGCGTCCTTCAAGTTCTGCTCGGTCTTGGTCCCTTTCAGTGCTGGCATCTCTTCTCTCCTGACAGGTTTTTTTCGTTGGGCGGTTGCGTCTTCTGCAGAAACGCTCGGGCACGAAGGCCCGATGACCCCAATATGGCGATGCCGGGACTACGTGTCAATAGTTTAGAATGGTTTTAATAAACCATTCAACGTGCTGAAATCAGGGGATAATTACTGGCGGTGGCCGCGCAGGCGAATGACCACATCGACGCGGTCGATGTGCGTGCCCGCAGGCGCTTCCGGCAGCTTGCCGAAATCGATGTTTTCGGCGGCGATATCTTCCAGTTCGCCCGTCGCTTCGTGGAAGAAGTGATGGTGCTCGCCGGTGTTCGTATCGAAGTACGAACGGCCGGGGTTGACCATGACCTCCCTCAACAGACCGACGCGGACGAACTGGTGCAGCGTGTTGTAGACCGTCGCCAGGGACACCCGGACGCCCTCGTCGAGCGCCTCGCCGTGCAGGTTTTCCGCCGTCACGTGCCGCGACCCCTTGGCGAAGAGCAGGCGCGCGAGGGCGAGCCGCTGCCGCGTCGGGCGCAAGCCCGCCTTGCGGACGCGGTCCTGGCTGGTTTCTGCGAGATCGTGTCGTTCCATTGTCGTCATTGAACCATAAATAGGCGCGCCGGCGGAGGTCCACAAGACGCTCAGGCTTAGTCGCCGGTCACCAATCGGTCAACAAGCTGCTTCACCGTAGGAATGAACCCGTTCGAGTAGAAGGGATCGTCCTTGAACCGGAACGCGGTATGGCCGGCGAACATGAGCTGGTTCTCGACCTCGTCGCTGTGACTGATGGTTTGCAGCGTTTTCTGGATGCAGTAGCTGCGCGGATCGGCCTTCTTGCCGGTGGTGTGGCCTTCTTCCTGAGACCAGTTGGAGAAGCGGCAGGCGGAAAGACAACCCATGCACTCGATCTGATCGGTCCTGATCTCGCGCATCTTGTCGGGAGCGACGAAGATCAGGGTCGAGTCCGGCGTCTTCATCGCTTCGGTAAAGCCCTCGGCGATCCACTCTTCGGCGCGGGTCTTGTCGTGATCGGTCACGTAGAGCGGCTGTTTGCGCGGTCCGGTCAGGAACTCGACGTTGTGATCGCCGATGGGTTCGCGGGTAAACGCGATCTGGCGCATGGTGCGCTCTTTGAGTTCGTGGAGGAACTCGTTCTCGACCGCCGACGACCACATGCCGGTCGGGCTGAAATTGTTGAGATAGACATCGCCCTCGTTGAGCGTCAGCAGACGTTGCTTCCAGGCATCCGAGATCGGGCTTTCCTGCGTCAGCAAGGGGCGCGTGCCGAACTGGAAGGCGATCGGTCCGAGCTCGGGATTGTCAATCCAGTCGGCCCATTCGCGCAGGAACCACACGCCGCCGGCCATGATGATCGGCGTATCGTGCAGGCCGAATTCGTTCATCCGGTCGCGCAGCTCGCGCACGCGCGGAAACGGATCTTCGGGTTCCTCGGGATCCTCGCTGTTGGACAGGCCGTTGTGGCCGCCGGCGCGCCACGGATCCTCGTAGACGACGCCGCCGAGAAGATCGGCATGCTTGTGGTAGGCGCGCTTCCATAAGGCGCGGAACGCGCGCCCCGACGACACGATGGGGTAGTAGTGGAGGTTGAAGCGTGCGGCGATCTCGGCCACCCGATAGGGCATACCGGCGCCGCAGGTGACGCCATGAACGAGGTTGCCGACGCGCTCGAGAATGCCGATCAGCACGCGTTCGGCCGCGGCCATTTCCCACAGCACGTTCATGTGGATCGGGCCCTTGCCGCCGGCGATCTCGTGCGCGATACGGGCCTGGGTGACGCCGCCGTCGATGGCGTATTTGATCAGCTCTTCGTGACGCTCGACCCGGGTGCGCCCGAAATATTTCTGCGGAATGGCGCGGCCCTGGTCGTCGTAGGAATCGGCGTTGACGCCGGAAAAGGTGCCGACGGCGCCGGCCGCCGCCCAGGCGCCCGAGCTCTCGCCGTTGGAGACGGAAATCCCCTTGCCGCCCTCGATCAGAGGGAGGGCGTCGAAGCCCGAAATGCGCATGGTCTTGAGGGGTCTCACGATTGGCCGTCCTCGCCAGCGAACGTCACAGGGTCGCTTCCTTTCAATATAGAGCGAAACCCGCCGACACCAACCGGTAATGGCCGGTCACCTGCAGGCGACCGGCCATCGGAGGGAAGTGTCCGCTCAGGAACCCGCTTCAGCGCTGGAGTCGGGCTCCATTTCCTCGCCCGTTTCCTGATTCACGACCTTCATGCTGAGCCGCACCTTGCCGCGGTCGTCGAATGACAGAACCTTGACCCAGACCTCGTCGCCCTCGTTGACGACGTCGGTCACCTTGCCGACGCGGCGCGGGGCAAGCTCGCTGATGTGAACGAGACCGTCCTTGGAGCCGATGAAGTTCACGAAGGCGCCGAAGTCGACGACCTTCACGACCTTGCCCTTGTAGATCACGCCGATCTCGGGTTCGGCGACGATATCCCTGATCCACTTGACCGCGGCTTCGGCCGATTCGGTGTTGGCGCTCGCCACCTTGACGGTGCCGTCGTCCTCGATGTCGACCTTCGCGCCGGTGACTTCGCAGATTTCGCGGATCACCTTGCCGCCGGTTCCGATGACTTCGCGGATCTTGTCCTTCGGAATGTGCAGCGTGGTGATGCGCGGCGCGTAGTCGTTGACGGCATCGCGCGGCGCGCTGATCGCCTTGCCCATTTCGCCCAGAATGTGCATGCGGCCGTCACGCGCCTGGTTGAGCGCGACCTGCATGATCTCCTTGGTGATGGAGGTGATCTTGATGTCCATCTGGAGCGCGGTGACGCCGTTCTCCGTACCGGCCACCTTGAAGTCCATGTCGCCGAGGTGGTCCTCGTCGCCAAGGATGTCGGAGAGCACGGCGAAGCCGTTCTCTTCCTTGATCAGGCCCATGGCGATGCCGGCGCAGGGTGCGCGCAACGGAACGCCGGCGCCCATCATCGAGAGCGAGGAACCGCACACCGTGGCCATCGAGGAGGAACCGTTCGATTCGGTCACCTCGGAGACGACGCGGATGGTGTAGGGGAACGACTCGTGATCCGGCAGCAGCGGACGCAAGGCGCGCCAGGCAAGCTTGCCGTGGCCGATCTCGCGGCGGCCGGGCGAGGACATGAACTTGGTCTCGCCGGTCGAGTAGGGCGGGAAGTTGTAGTGCAGCATGAAGCGTTCGCGGTATTCGCCCTCGAGCGCGTCGATGATCTGCTCGTCCTGACCGGTACCGAGCGTCGTGACGGCCAGCGCCTGCGTCTCCCCGCGGGTGAACAGGGCCGAACCGTGGGTCCGCGGCAGGATGTCGGTCTCGACCGAGATCGGACGCACCGTCTTGGTGTCGCGCCCGTCGATGCGGATGCCGCTGTCGAGGATCTGCCCGCGGACGATTTCCTTTTCCATCTTCTTGAAGATGCCGGCCGCGGCACTGACGTCGAAGGTCTCGTCTTCGGCGGCAGCCGCGTCGAGCTTGGCGCGGGCTTCGGCGAGCTTTTCGCTGCGGGCCTGCTTCTCGACGATCTTGTAGGCGGCGGCGATGTCGTCGCCGATCATGGCGGCAACCTTGGCCTTGAGGTCGGACAGGTCGACCGGTTGCGGCAGCGCCCACGGCTCCTTTGCCGCGGATTCGGCCAGCGAAACGATCAGATCGATGACCGCCTGGAAGGCGTCGTGACCGAAGCTGACGGCGCCCAGCATGATTTCCTCGCTGAGCTCGCTGGCTTCGGATTCGACCATCAGCACGCCTTCGCGGGTGCCGGCGACGATCAGATCGAGCTGCGACTCGGCCTGCTGCTCCGGCGTCGGGTTGAGAATGTACTCGCCGTTGGCGTAGCCGACGCGGGCGCCGCCGATCGGGCCGAGGAACGGAATGCCGGAAATGGTCAGCGCCGCCGAGGCGCCGATCATGGCGGCGATGTCAGGATTGTTCTCCAGGTCGTGCGACAGCACGGTGCAGATGACCTGCGTCTCGTTGCGGAAGCTGTCGTGGAACAGGGGGCGAATCGGACGGTCGATGAGGCGCGACGTCAGCGTTTCCTTCTCGCCGGGACGGCCTTCACGCTTGAAGAAGCCGCCCGGAATCTTGCCGGCGGCAAAGGTCTTTTCTTGGTAGTTGACGGTCAGCGGAAAGAAGTCGATTCCCGGCCGCGGCGACTTCTGGGCGACAGCGGTGCACAGCACCGTCGTCTCGCCGTAAGTGACGAGGACGGCACCGTCTGCCTGACGCGCGATCTTGCCGGTTTCCAGAACGAGCGTGCGCCCGCCCCAGGTCATTTCCTTCCGAACGATATTAAACATAGTATCTCTCTTCCTTGCTTGAGACGGAGCGCACCCTATGCGCGCCCCCGTGTGGTCAGCGAGCGAACAGCCAGCCCGATGTGCGTGCAGGGACGCGCGGCCCGCCGTCTGGCAGGTCGGCACGGTCCCAGTGCAGACAGCACCCTGCTACTTTCTGATTCCGAGTCGCTGAATGAGCTGCTCGTAACGCTGGGGCTCCGTGCCCCGCAGATAATCGAGCATGCGACGGCGGCGGTTGACGAGCATGAGAAGCCCACGCCGCGAGTGGGCATCCTTCTTGTGTTCCTTGAAGTGCTCGGTGAGGTTGGTGATCCGTTCCGTGAGGATGGCCACCTGAACTTCGGGCGACCCGGTGTCGTTTTCCACGGTCGCATATTCCTTGATGAGCGCAGCCTTGCGCTCCGGCGTAATCGACATCGAAGATCTCCTATCTACGAATTGAAAACACGAAGCGGCTTCAGGATGCCGTCATGCACCTGCGCCATCGCGACCGGGCGATTGCCGGACGTGGCAAAGACGATGCCGTCACTGAAACCGGCGGAGACCTTGATGGTCTGGCCGTGGCGAAGTTTCGCCGCGTCCGCACCGTCCAAGGCCAGCGCCGGGATGTCGTCCAGCGCGGTCTCGAGCGGCAACAGGGCCTCCGCAAGGCGCGCACTATGGCCCAACTCCTCCAGGCAGGCCAGTGAAATCGCTTGGGATTCCGCGAACGGGCCCGCCCGGGTGCGGCGCAGGGCGCTGAGATGCCCCAAAGTACCGAGATGGGCCGCCAAATCGCGGGCCAAAGCCCGAATATAGGTCCCTTTGCTGCAGGAAACGTCGAATATGGCCCAATCCAGCCCGTTTTCGACCAGCTCGAGGGAGAAAATCTCCACCTGGCGCGCCTTGAGGACGGGCGTTTCGCCGGCGCGGGCCAGCGCATAGGCCCTTTTGCCCCCGACTTTCAGCGCCGAAAAGGCCGGTGGCATCTGGGTGATGACGCCGCGGAACGCCGCCAGCGCCGCCCGAATCGCCGTTGCGTCGGGCCGGACGTCGCTGGTGCCAGTGATCGCACCCTCGGCATCGTCGCTGTCCCGCGACTCGCCCCACGCTGCGGTGGCGCGGTAGGCCTTGGTCCCGTCGAGGACGTAGCCGATCACCTTCGTCGCTTCGCCCAGCGCGATCGGCAGAACGCCGGAGGCCATGGGGTCAAGCGTCCCGCCGTGACCGGCCTTGGCGCCGTCGAACAGGCGGCGCACCTTGCCCACGGCGGCGGCCGAGGACAGGCCGACCGGCTTGTCGAGCACAATCCAGCCGTTCATTCGTCGTGGGGCTTGGCGGTCCGGGCGAGCAGCGCGCCGATCTTGTCGGCCTCGTCGAAGGTATCGTCCAGAACGAACTGCAGCTTGGGCGTGAAGCGCAGGCCGATGCGCCGCGCCAGCGGCCCCTGCAGCTGCGGCGCATGGCGATTGAGATCGTCGATCAGGTCCTCGACGTTGCTGCCGCCCAGGGGATAGACGTAGGCACGCGCCTGCTTGAGATCGGGGCTGACCCGAACCTCCGAGACGGTGATCGCGGCGCCGCGCACCGCGCCGGCGGCGAACTCCATCGGCGACAGCAGCTCGACGAGACCATGGCGGAGGTTCTCGGCGACGCGGCGCTGGCGTTGCGATGCGGTCTTTGCAGGTTGTCTCGACATGGCCAACGCCCCCGCTTGCCGCGGAGTCCAGATAAACGGGCCGGAAGTACGCGCGCGCTAGAGCGTGCGGGCGATCTCTTCGACTTCGTAGACTTCGATGATGTCGCCTTCGCGGTAGTCGTGGTAGTTGTCCAGCGCCATGCCGCAATCGGACCCGGCCCGTACTTCGCGTGCATCCTCCTTGAAATGCTTGAGGGTGCCGAGGCTGCCTTCGTGAACGACGACATCGTCGCGCAGGAGCCGCGCCCGGGCGCCTCGCCGCACGGTGCCCTCGATGACTTCGCAACCGGCGACCTTGCCGACCTTGGAAACGGCGAAGACCTGCTTGATCCGCGCCTGGCCGAGCATCGTCTCCTTGATGGTCGGTTCGAGCATGCCGGACAGGATGTCCTTCATGTCGTCGACGAGGTTGTAGATCACCGAGTAGTAGCGGATCTCGAGCTTGTCGCGCTTGGCGCGGTCGCGCGCCTGGGCGTTGGCGCGGACGTTGAACCCAACGATCATCGCGCCCGACGCATTGGCGAGCGTGACGTCCGATTCGTTGATGCCGCCGACCGCGCCGTGCACGACGCTGACCGCGACCTCGTCGGTCGAGAGCTTTTCGAGCGCGCCGCGGATCGCTTCCAGCGAACCCTGCACGTCGGCCTTGACGATGATCGGGAAGGTGCTGGCTTCGCCTTCCTTGATCTTGGAGAACATCTGCTCCAGCGAGCCGCGCGCGGTCGCGGCGAGCGCCGCGTCCTTCTCGCGCGCCTGGCCGGCGCGGAAGCCGGTGATCTCGCGGGCGCGGCCCTCGCTGTCGACGACGCCGAATTCGTCGCCCGCCTCGGGCGTGGCGTTGAGACCGAGAATCTCGGCGGGTTCGCCCGGACGCAGCACATCGATCTGGTGGCCGCGGTCGTCGACCAGCGCGCGGATCTTGCCCCATTCGGTACCGGCGACGACGATGTCGCCGACCCGGAGGGTACCGCGCTGCACCAGGACCGTCGCCACCGCGCCGCGACCGCGGTCGAGCTTGGCTTCGACGACGACGCCCTCGGCCGGACGGGCCGGATTGGCCTTGAGTTCCAGAATCTCCGACTGCAGGAGGATCGCCTCTTCGAGGCGGTCGAGACCCAGCCGGCTCTTGGCCGAGACCTCTACGGCGAGGATGTCGCCGCCCATTTCCTCGACCACCAGTTCGTGCTGCAGCAGGTCGCGCCGTACGCGGTCGGGATCCGCGTCGGGTTTGTCCATCTTGTTGATCGCGACGATGATCGGCGTGCCGGCGGCCTTGGCGTGATTAATCGCCTCGATCGTCTGCGGCATGATGCCGTCGTCTGCCGCCACGACCAGAACGACGATGTCGGTCACGGTGGCGCCGCGGGCGCGCATCGAGGTGAAGGCTTCGTGGCCGGGCGTGTCGAGGAACGTGATCCTTGCGCCGGACGGCAGCTTTACCTGGTAGGCGCCGATGTGCTGGGTGATGCCGCCGGCTTCGCCCGCCGCGACGTCGGTCGAACGCAGGGCGTCGAGTAGCGAGGTCTTGCCGTGGTCGACGTGGCCCATGACGGTGACGACGGGTGCGCGCGGTTCGAGCAACGACGGATCGTCCTGCTCGCCCGCGAGGAACCCGATTTCGACGTCGGCGGCCGAGACGCGCTTCGCGCGGTGGCCGAACTCGCCGACGACGAGTTCTGCCGTGTCGGCATCGATCGACTGGTTGATCGTCACCATCATGCCCATCTTCATCAGGGCCTTGATGACGTCGACGCCGCGCTCGGTCATGCGGTTGGCAAGTTCCTGGACAGTAATCGTCTCGGGAATCACGACCTCGCGGAATACCTTCTTCGGCGCATCGCTGGAGCCTTCGCGGGCCTGGCGCTTCTCGCGCTCCTTCTGGCGGCGGAACGAGGCCAGGCTGCGTGTGCGCTCGCGATCGTCGAGCGCCTGCGTCAAGGTCATCTTGCCGCCTCGGCGACGTTCGCCGCCACGGGCCGGACGCGCAGCCGGGCGCTTGGGTTCCGGACGCACGCCGGGGCGCGCACGACGCGCCTCGCTGTCTTCCTCGGTTTCGGGTTCGCCAAGCCGGACGGCTGCGGCCTCGGCCGCCTTTCGTCTTGCTTCTTCCTCGGTGCGCTTGCGCTCGGACTCTTCCGCTTCGCGGCGCTCCGCTTCCTCGCGTTCACGCGCCAGGCGCGCCTCTTCCTCCGCCCGCTTGGAGGCTTCTTCCTTGGCCCGGATACGCGCCTCGACGGAGGCCTTCTTGGCACCCTCGAGGGCGCGGGCGCGGGCCGCCTTTTCGTCGTCGGTCAGGGCCTTGAGGACCACCCGGCCCTTCGATTCGCGATCTTCCGGCTCGACCGAGGTGACCGGAGAAACCGAAACCGGCGCGGCCGTCTCGACGGGCGCCGCCTGCGGCGTCTCTGCCTCGGGCGCCGGTTCGGATGTCTTGGCTCGGGCCGGCGCGGCGCCGCGCTTCTTCTTGACCTCGACGGTGACGGTCTTGGAGCGGCCGTGCGAGAAGCTCTGACGCACCTGTCCTGCCGACGTGCCGGGTCGCTTCATCTCGAGCTTGCCGCGCCCGGACAGCGATAGGGGTTTCTTGTCTTTGCTCTCGCTCATCGATCAGGCCTTGGGTGCGTCTTCTAAAGAGCGGAAACCTTCCAAACGGCGGGCTTCACGCAGAAATCTATCGGTCAGGGCCCCTGGACGCAGGGCAGCATGTATCACATTTTCCCGGCCGAATGCCAAACCGATTTCCCCGCTGGCCAGTACGCGCACCATGGGAAGCCCGGCGGCCGGGCCCGCGATCTTGCGAACGCCGTCGGCCGCCGCATCGGAGGCGGTGACGATCACGGCGGCGCTGCCGTCGCGAATCGCGGCGCGTACCTGATCGAATCCCGAAAGCGCCAGGCCGGCGCGGCGCGCCATGGCCAGAAGGTCCACGGCCCGCGCCACGAGCTGGCGTTCGACGGTGTCGACGAGCGACAGATCCGCCCGGACTTCGTGCCGGGCCGCCCGGACGAAGAGCTTGCGCCGCAGCGCGCCGGTCAACGCGTCGCGCGACGAGGTTACCCACATGCCGCGCCCCGGCAGCCGTTCGGCGAGATCGGGCACAATGGCGTGATCCGGCGCCTCGACGAAGCGCACCATCGCGTCCTTGGGCCGCTCCTCGCCGGTCGACAGACAGCGGCGGTTGGGCGAAGCCTTGCTCTCTTTCACGAGCGATCCGTGCAACGCTACTCCTGTTCCGTCCCGGCTTCGGCCGCGGCCGGCGCCTCGGGCTCGTCGTCGAACCAGTGCGCCCGGGCCGCCATGATGATGGCGTTCGCCTCGTCTTCGGTGAACTCGGCGTCGGGCAGCATCTCGATCAGCTCGTCGCTTGCCAGATCGCCCAGATCGTCGAGCGTCTTGACGCCGTTCTCGCCGAGAGTGACCAGCATTTCCACCGTCAGCCCCTCGATCGCGGCCACGTCGTCGGCCACGCCGAGTTCGCGGCGGCGCTCGTCGTGCTGACGGTTGCGCTCTTCGATGTAGGCGCCGGCGCGGGCCTGCAGCTCGTTGGCGATGTCCTCGTCGAAACCCTCGATCGAGGAGATTTCGTGGAGTTCGACCGTGGCCACTTCGTCGACCGTCGAGAAGCCCTCCGTGACCAGGAGCTGCGCGATGACCTCGTCGACGTCGAGCGTGTCGATGAACATCTGGCTGCGCTGACGGAACTCTTCCTGGCGGCGCTCCGATTCCTCGGCTTCGGTGAGGACGTCGATGTCCCAACCCGAAAGTTGCGACGCGAGACGCACGTTCTGGCCGCGGCGGCCGATGGCGAGAGACAGCTGGTCGTCCGGCACGACGACTTCGATGCGCCGGGTGTCCTCGTCGAGCACGACCTTGGTCACTTCGGCCGGGGCCAGCGCGTTGACGATGAACGTCGCATCGTCGGGCGACCACTGGATGATGTCGATCTTTTCGCCCTGCAGTTCGTTGACGACGGCCTGGACGCGGCTGCCGCGCATGCCGACGCAGGCGCCGACCGGATCGATGCCGGAGTCGTTCGACAGCACCGCGATCTTGGCGCGGCTGCCGGGATCGCGGGCGACCGCCTTGATCTCGATGATGCCGTCGTAGACCTCGGGCACTTCCTGGGCGAACAGCTTCGCCATGTATTTCGGATGGGTGCGCGACAGGAATATCTGCGGCCCGCGCGGCTCGCGGCGGACATCGTAGACATAGGCGCGGACGCGGTCGCCCTGGCGGAAATTCTCGCGCGGCAACACCTCGTCGCGGCGAATGACGGCCTCGGCGCGGCCGAGATCGACGGTGACGTTGCCGTATTCGACGCGCTTGACGATGCCGTTGACGATCTCGCCGATACGGTCCTTGTATTCCTCGTACTGACGCTCGCGCTCGGCTTCGCGCACCTTTTGCACGATGACCTGCTTGGCGGTCTGGGCGGCGATGCGGCCGAAGTCGATCGGCGGCAGGGGTTCGGCAATGATGTCCCCGACCTGGGCATCCGGGTTGCGCTCGCGCGCCTCGGCCATACTGATCTCGGTGGCGTCGTTCTCGATCGTCTCGGCGACCTCGAGACAACGGAACAACTTGATCTCGCCGGTATTGCGGTCGATCTCCGCGCGGATCTCGTTTTCCATGCCGTACTTGGACCGCGCCGCCTTCTGGATCGCTTCTTCCATCGCGATCAGGACGGTGTCGCGCTCGATGACTTTCTCGCGCGCTACCGCGTCGGCGATCTGCAGCAGTTCGATGCGGTTCTGGCTCGTGACGGGAGCCGCGGCCTGTGCTGTGCTCATGATCGTTATCCTTGTGCCCGCGCTTTGGCGGTCTGTTCTATCAGGTCGTCGGTCAACAGAAGTTTGGCGCTCGTAATTCCGTCGAACGGAACGCTGAAGACGCCGGTGTCGGTCTCGATACGCACGCCGTCCGATTCGAGACCGAGAAGCTTTCCCTTGAAGCGCTTGCGCCCGTCGATCAGGTCGCGCGATTCGATCCGGGCGTCGAAACCCGCGAAACGCGTGAAGTCCTCGGCGGCGACGAGCGGACGATCGATCCCGGGAGAACTGATCTCGAGGTTGTAGGGGCCGGAGATCGGATCCTCGACGTCGAGCAGGGCGGACACCGCGCGACTGACCTCGGCGCAATCGTCCGCGGTGATCCCGCCATCGTCGAGCGCGCGCGAGTCGTGCGACGCGCGACGCTCGACCATGACCTGCAGCGTCGCGGAATCGCGTCCGCCGCTTAGGCGCACGCGCACAACCCGATAGCCCATGGCATCAAGCGACGGCGTAATAATCTCTTCGACCTTTCTCGCGGGCACGACTGGTGCTCCGGTAATAAAAAAGTGGGCTTTCGCCCACTCCCGGCCTGCTGAGGCAAGCAGTTGTTCTTGTTGTGGCCAGATAATAGGGCGATTTTCTGCGGCTTCAAGCCCCTTCGGCGTCGCCGCGGGGGCGCCTGACGAAACGCAGGAACAGGGGCGGGCGGCCTGCCGCACGGCCTTTTTCCTCGAATCGGGTCGGCGGCCAGTCGGCGGGCCGGTCGCGCCAGTCGCCGGGCCGACGCGCCGTCCAGGCGAAGGCACCGTGCGCCCGGATCTTCTGCAGCGCCCAGCGGCCATATTCGGCATGGTCGCTGGCAAAGCGGAATTCCCCGCCGTCCGCCAGCGCCCGCGCCACCAGGTCCAGATTGTCGGGCTGAATGAAGCGACGGCGGTGGTGCCGCGCCTTGGGCCAGGGGTCGGGAAACAGGAGGAAGACGCGGGCGATGCCGGCGGGCGCGAGGCGCGGCAGCAACAGGCGCGCGTCCTCCGGGAAGATGCGGATGTTCTCGAGGTTTTGCTCCTCGATCAGGCGCACCAGGGTGGAGACCCCGTTCACATAGGGTTCGCAACCGATCAGCCCGACCGACGGGTTGGCGGCGGCCTGGGCTGCGAGATGCTCGCCGCCGCCAAAGCCGATCTCGAGCCAGACCGGACGGCGGTCGGGGAACAGGCTTGCCGGGTCGAGCAGCCCATCCTCGACCGGGACGCCGAACCGCGCGAGGACCGCGTCGAGGCGCGCGCGCTGGCGCGGCGACAGGCTGTGGCCGAAGCGGCGGCCGTAGAACCGCGGGCGGTCGTCGGGACGATGATCCGTGGCGCGGGCCACGGGCAGGCGGGCTAGCCGAGCGCCGACTTGATCTCGTCGACGAGGTCGAGCCGTTCCCAGGAGAAACCGCCGTCGGCGTCCGGTTCGCGCCCGAAATGACCATAGGCGGCGGTGCGCTGGTAGATCGGGCGGTTGAGCTTGAGATGCTCGCGGATGCCGCGCGGCGTCAGGTTCATCACCTTCGGCAGCACCTCTTCGAGCCTTGCCTCGTCGACTTTGCCGGTGCCGTCGGTGTTGACGTAGAACGAGAGCGGCTTGGACACGCCGATCGCGTAGGCGATCTGGATGGTGCAGCGATCAGCCAGGCCGGCGCCGACGACGTTCTTCGCCAGATAGCGTGCGGCGTAGGCGGCCGAACGGTCGACCTTGGTCGGGTCCTTGCCCGAGAACGCGCCGCCGCCGTGCGGCGCAGCGCCGCCGTAGGTGTCGACGATGATCTTGCGGCCCGTCAGCCCGGCGTCGCCGTCGGGGCCGCCGACCACGAATTTGCCGGTCGGGTTCACGTAGAACTCGTCTTCGGGGCACATCCACCCTTCGGGCAGGACCTTGAGAACATAGGGGCGAACGCGTTCGCGGACGTCGTCCTGGGACAGGCCCTCGACGTGCTGGGTGGAGACGACGACCGACCGCGCGCCAACCGGCTTGCCGTTTTCGTAGCGCAGGGTGACCTGGCTCTTGGAGTCGGGGCCAAAGCCCTTTTCCTTACCGGAGTGGCGGGCCGCCGCCATTTCCTTGAGAATCTGGTGCGAATAGTGAATCGGCGCCGGCATCAGCGACGGCGTCTCGTTGCAGGCATAGCCGAACATCAGACCCTGGTCGCCGGCGCCCTCGTCCTTGTTGCCCGCCGCGTCGACGCCCTGCGCGATGTCGGGCGACTGGGAGTGGAGATAGATCTCGACCGACGCGTTCTTCCAGTGGAAGCCGTCCTGCTCGTAGCCGATGTCCTTGACGCAGTTCCGCGCGATTCCCTCGATCTCCTTGAGCACCGACTCGGGACCGCGCACTTCGCCGGCGAGGACGATGCGGTTGGTCGTGGTCAGGGTCTCGCAGGCGACGCGCGCCATCGGTTCGGCAGCGAGGTAGGCGTCGACCACGGCGTCGGAGATGCGGTCACAAACCTTGTCGGGATGGCCTTCTGACACGGATTCGCTGGTGAAAAGATAGCTGGAACGTGTCATCGGGATCCTCGGTTGTTGGCGGAACGACATAAAAATCAGGCGCGCCGTCGGATTCGGCGCGCCTGATTTATTGGAAAGATTGGCGGGCGGGTCAAGGGCCGCCCGACATGCTAGTCGTCGCTTTCACCCGTTCCGACGGCCTTGATCAGTTCGTAGATCCGCCGCCGCGTATTGCGATTGTCGATCTTGTAGTAGGCACGGACCAGTTCCAGGGTCTCACGGCGGGACATGTTCTCGTCGTGGGCCGCGCTCTCGACCTGACCGGCAAGCGAGGGCTGGGAGCCCATGTTGCCCGGCATTTCGTCGAAGAAAAAAGAAACCGGAACGTCCAGCACCTTGCTGAACTGGTAGAGGCGGCTTGAACCAATACGATTGAGGCCGCGTTCGTATTTCTGAATCTGCTGGAAGGTCAGTCCGACGGCGTTGCCGAGCTTCTCCTGACTCATGCCCATCAGGGTGCGACGGAGCCGCACGCGGCTGCCGACATGCGCGTCGACGGGATCGGGACGACCGGTATCTGATTTTGCGCGTGGGGGCACAGAATACTTCCTTCTACTGGCTTCAACTGTGCCGCCGCCCCCCCAGAGTCGGCGGCAAATCATCGTGCGCCGCTGCTCTGCGCAGCGGCAGTGCCTACTTAGACAGGCCCCCTGTGAGGGTCAATAAATGCGGTTGTGTTATGCAAAATTGCATGATCTAGGGTCGTGCTTCCGACACGAACCGCCGCCGCAGTCCAATCAAGACGATTCCGAACGCGAGCAGCGTGAACACGACGAGGTCGCCGAACCGGCTGTAGAACGTACGCCCGTGCGGCGGCGGCAAATCGGCATCGATCACGCCTTTCACGCCCGTGTCGAGACGATCCTGAACGCGCCCACCCGCATCGACCACCGCCGATATTCCGGTGTTCGCGGCGCGGACAAGCGGCAGGCCTTCTTCCACCGCGCGCATGCGCGCCATCGCGAAATGTTGCGCCGGACCGGCGTTGGGACCGAACCAGGCGTCGTTGGTGAGGCTGAGGAGCCACGCCGGACGCTGGTCTGCCGCGGCGACGGCCCCGGGAAAGATCGCCTCGTAGCAGATGAGCGGGCTGAACCCCGGGAGGCCCGGAACGCGCAGCGTGCGCGGCCCCGTACCGGGCGAGAAATCGACCGGCGACCCCTGTACGAGTTTTTCGACGCCCAGACGTCCGAGCAGTTTGCGCAACGGCAGATATTCGCCGAACGGGACGAGATGATGCTTGTCGTAGGACGCCACCACCTGGGCGTCGGCATCGAGGACGACGAGGCCGTTATAGGCGCGGAAGTCGTCGCCGGTTCCGGTAACCCGCGGCGCACCGGCAATAAGGTGCGCCGGCCCCGTCAGCGCCCGGGCGGCGACCTCGGCGACCGCACTGCCGCTGTCGATCGGGAACGTAGAGGCCGTCTCGGGCCAGATCACGACGTCGCGCGTTTCGTGGCCCGGCGCACGGCTGAGTTCGATATGGCGGAACAGATTGCGCTCGCGTTCGCCCCGGTCCCACTTGAGCGCCTGGGGGATGTTGGGCTGCACGATTCTCAGGCGGATCGACTCGGTCGTGCGCACCGGATCGGTGCCGGCGAACCCTCCGAGAAGCGCCGCCGCACAGATCGCCACAACCGCCGCGCCTGCGGGCCATGGGCTTCCCCGCGCCGCGCCGGGGCCCGGCGCGAAACCGGCGAGTGCCGCCGCCGCGAACACGGTGACGAAGGACAGGCCGTAGACGCCGAGATACGCCCCGGCACGCAAGACCGGCCCGACGTCCATCCACGCGTAGCCGATCAGGTGCCAGGGAAAGCCGGTCAGCACATGCCCACGCAGCCATTCGGCGGCGGTCCATGCGACCGCGAGCGCGAGGATCCGCAAGGCCCCGCGCCATCCAAGAGAGTGCGCCGCCCAAGTCGCGAGTCCGACGAAGAGCGCGAGGCCCCCCGGCAGCAGCGTCAGCGCGAAAGGGATCATCCACGCGAAGCGACCGGCGTCGACCAGCAGCGGGTACACGATCCAGTGCAGGCCGGCGACGAAGAACCCGAAACCGAAGGCCCAGCCGATTGCAAAGGCGGTTCGCCGGTCCGTCGCGCCGTCGAGGAGCCACACCAGGCCGGTGAAGGCGACGACCAGCAGAACCACGACATTCAGCGGCGCGAGGCCGCCGGCCGCCAGGACGCCGAGCAACACGGCGAGGCCATAGCGGCGCAGACCGCGCCGCGCCGCTATGGCGCGGGCCAGTCGTTCCATCAGGTCGCCGGCGATTCGGCGTTGGGCGTGCGGTCGACCTTGCGAATCCGTACGCGGCGGATCCGGCGCGCGTCGGCCTGAACGATCTCGAACTCAATGCCGTGCAGATGGGTGATCACTTCGCCACGCTGCGGCACGCGACCGGCGATCGACGCGACGACGCCGGCGATGGTGTCGATTTCCTCGTCCTGTTCCGCCGGCAGCAGATCGACGCCGAGACGGGCCTCGACCTCCGCCGAATCGGCGCGGCCATCGACCTCGAGACTGCCATCGGACGCCTCCTGGATCAGGACGTCCTCCTCCTCGTCGTGTTCGTCCTCGATCTCGCCGACGATGGCCTCGACCAGATCCTCGATCGTCACCAGGCCATCGGTACCGCCGTACTCGTCGATCACCAGAGCCATATGGATTCGGCGCGTGCGCATCTTGAGCAGGAGGTCCGGCACCGGCATCGACGGCGGCACGAACAGGACGTCACGGACAATGTCCTCGACGCGGAATTCCTCGCTGCCGCCCCAGTACTTGAGCAGGTCCTTGATGTGGACCATGCCGATGACGTTGTCGAGCGACTCGCGGTAGACCGGGATGCGCGAGTGGAACTCGCGCTGGAAGACATCGATCACGTCGGCAATGCCGGCCCGCATCTCCAGCGCGATGATGTCGGCGCGCGGAATCATCACGTCGCCGACGCGCAGATCGCCGAACTTGACGAGATTGAGCAGGAGCGCGCGCTCCTGCGGGTCGATCTCGCTGGCGTCGGGATGCTGTTCGATGAGGTCGCGCAGGTCGTCCTGGAGCGAGGCCTCGCCGTTGCGGCCGACGCCGAACGAACGGAGAAATCCGCGCAACGACCGCACCAGCGACGAATCCGTGCCCTGCCCTTCACCCTTGCCGTTGGACCCGTTGTCGCTCATGCGGCATTTCCCCGCCGCGGGACATAGGGATCGGCGACGCCGAGGCGTGCGAGAATTTCCGTTTCCAGCTGTTCCATCTCTTCTGCCTGAGCGGATATCTGGTGATCGTAGCCCAGGAGATGAAGCGTCCCGTGCACGATCAGGTGCAACGTGTGGTCGCGCGGCGACTTGCCCTGAGCGCGCGCTTCCGCGGCAACCGTCTCCCGGGCGAGGGCGACATCACCGAGCGGCGCGGCGATACCGGGCGGAAACGTCGACGGGTCGGACGGAAACGACAGGACGTTGGTCGGTTTGTCCTGGCCGCGATATTGCCTGTTGAGCGCCTGAAGTGCCGCATCGCCGGCGAACAGGAAAACAACGCCGGCGGGTTCCGCTTCGAGACTCTCGAACACCGTTGCAAGGGCGTCATGGCAAAGCCGTGGCAGGTCGGCGACGAGGTCGTTCCAGGCCGCATCCTCGATGCAGACGTCTGCGAAGGTCTCAGGCAGTTTCGTTCTTACCTTGCTCATCGGCCTCGTAGGCCTCGACCATGCGGGTCACGAGCGGATGCCGCACGACATCCGCCTTGTCGAACTGGACGAAGGCGATGCCTTCGATGCCGCGAAGGATCCGGGTCGCCTCGCGCAGGCCGGAGGCTTCGCCGCGCGGCAGATCGATCTGGGTCAGGTCGCCGGTGACGATCATGCTGGCGTTCTCACCGAGACGGGTCAGCAGCATCTTCATCTGCATCGGGGTCGTGTTTTGCGCTTCGTCGATGATGATGAACGCATTCGCCAGCGTGCGGCCACGCATGAAGGCCAGCGGCGCGATCTCGATCTCGCCCGTTTCCAGGCGGCGCATGACCTGCTCCGCGGGCAGCATGTCGTAGAGCGCGTCGTAGAGCGGCCGCAGATAGGGATCGACCTTCTCGCGCA
>JAYQVF010000029.1:0-8113 GCA_038148335.1 Alphaproteobacteria bacterium
CTGCAGTACGGCGCTTTGGGTTTATAGTCCCGAATGGCCGGAACTTGTTCACCCTTTTGCCGGTGTCGTTTCGACGACGTTGCCCAGGCCGCCCGAAATCGTCCATATCATGCTGGAGCACAAGCCGGACTGGGTCGACGTGCCCGAAGGACTCGGTCATGTTCATTTTCAGAGCTACCCAGAAGAATCGATCGAGGCATGGCATCGCCGCCATGGCCTATGGGAAGGTGGATGATGGTTGCCTATCTGATTGCAGACATCGATGTTCACGATGCCGAGGCCTACGGCACGTATACTGCACAAACGCCGGATCTCGTTGCGCGCCATGGCGGCAAGTTCATCGTGCGTGGCGGTGCTCCCGATGCGAAGGAAGGCGAGTGGTTTGGCCGTATTGCGGTGATGGAGTTTCCCGACCGAACCGCGCTCGATGAATTTTGGAACGATCCTGATTATCGCAAGATCGTCGGGATTCGGCAGGCGAATTCGAAGGGTCGAATCGTCGCGGTCGACGGCCTCCAGACCTGACGGGGAGAAATACAATGTCGCTTACAGAGAAGACCTGCGTTCCATGCCGAGGCGGCATCCCGCCACTCAGCGAGAACGAAGCGGCGGTGTTCGCCAAAGAGGTGCCGGATTGGTCGCTAACCCACGGCGCGACGCGCATCGTGCGCAAGTTCAAGTTCGACGACTTCGCCACGGCGCTATCTTTTGTCAATGAGGTCGGCGCGCTGGCCGAAGAGGAAGGCCATCATCCGGACATCGCGTTCGGCTGGGGTTACGCGGACGTGGAGCTCTACACCCACAAGATCAAGGGGCTGCACGAAAACGACTTCATCATGGCGGCGAAGATCGACGAGATCGCGGCGCGGTGAGCTAGCGCCGCTCAAGCTGCCGGGCGACAAACGAATCGAAACGTTCCAACCAGGGGCCGCGAAAGTCGTCTCGCTCCATCCAGATTTCGTGCTTCGCACCCGCAATGGGAAAGAGTTCGCAAGCCGGCATCGCCTTGCACGCCGCATCGTGCGCCTCGGGCAGGACGATCTGGTCGTTGCGCGGTGACGCGAGGAGCAGCGGCGTACGAATCTGGCTAAGGTAGTCGTGCTCATTGATGATCGAGATCGACCGGAATGCGTTTCGCAGCCAGCCAAATGTGGCGCTGCCGAGTCGGAGCATCGGGTTCAGCCGCATGTATTCCTCGCCGATGCGGTAACGCACGGGATCCTGGGAAACGTCGCTGTCCTCGACCGCAAAATCGTGATCGTACTCCCAAGCCTTGCCGCCGATTACATACGATTCAGGCGATGCGATGTCGCCGCCCCATGCGAGTGGGCGAGCCACCCATTTTGGTATCCCGCCAGTATTGATGCGGAACATGGGTGCGGTAAGGACGGCGAAATCGAACGTGTCGGGGTAGTCGTGCAGGTGGCGGATCGCAATATGCCCGCCCATCGAATGGGCGATAACGAACATCGGTATGCCATCGCGACGTTCGACGATCTTCGTGGCAAATTGTTGCAGGTCGTCGGCATCCCGGTCGTAGCCTTGGTACCAGGGCTTTTGTAGATCGCGCAGATAGTGGTCCGATCCGCCCTGGCCGCGCCAATCCATTTGCCAGACCTCAAGGCCGCGGTCGTGCAGGTCCCGCACGACCTCAAAGTATTTTTCGCCGAACTCGCGGAAGCCGGTCACGATCACCGCAGTAGCGCGCGGGTTGTCGTGCCTCAGGTAGCCGAAGCGGATTGCTGCGCCCTGGGCGCTCGTGAATCGACCCCACTGCCATCCGGGCGGTTCGGTGAAGCGCTCAGGAAAAGAGACGTCGTGGGCCATCGCCGGAACTCCGTAGAGAACCGCGAACATCGCGATCAGGAACAGGCGGACTTGCCGAATTGTGCTCATCGTCTGATCATCGTGAAGAGGCGGCGTGATCACAAGGGCCGAAATTCATGGGAACCTCTCCAGAGATTGCCGATCTGGCCGCCTGGCTGACCGGACTATCGGCGACGCTGCCACCCGAGGTGGAAGTAAAGGCGCGTCTGCTGTTGCTCGACACCTATGGCTGCGCACTGGCCGGCATGGCGCACCCCGAGGTTTCCGGCTATGCCGCACGCCTCGCCGGCGGAGGGGCCATCTCCGCCATCGGTTTCCCAAGCGGGATGCCGCCGGTTTCTTTCGGACAGGCGTTGGCGGTCGCGGCCTGCTGGGATGAGGCGTGCGAGGGCCTCGCCCGCGCTCATGGCAGGCCGGGCCTTCACTCACTTCCAGCCGCCTTATCGGTCGGTATGTCGGCGGATGCCCGGCTTGGGGCGGTGTTGTTCGCGGCCGTCGCAGGCTACGAGATCGGCGGACGCCTTGGCGAAGTCTGGCGCATTCGCCCGGGCATGCATGTCGATGGGACCTGGGGCACGATCTCGGCCGCCGTTGCAGCGCGAATGTTCGATGAGCCCGATGCCGATGCGTTGACCTCCACCGTGGAGGCGGCAAGCTGTACGCTGCCGGCCAGTCTCTATGCGCCGGTGCGTGCTGGCGCGACGATGCGCAATCTCTACGCGGGTCAGGCCGTGTCGCGCGGGATCGAGGTTGCCTCGGCGTTGGCCGCGGGGGTAACGGCGCCCGCCAGCGCCACGGCGGAGGTCGTAGGCCTGAATTTCAGGCCCGATCTTCTGGGACCCGTCGCGCACCCCGGCGAATGGATCGTGCTACAAGGTTACCTCAAGCCCTTTGCCGCGGTCCGACACGTTCACTACGGAGCGCAGGCCGCGCTCGAATGGCGCCGGCGCCATGGCGGCGAAACACGCGGCATCTCGGGATTACATCTCGTGGTCTATCCGGAGGCGTACACCTATTGCGGCAACCGGGCGCCAGAGACAGCGATCCAGGCGCAGTTCAGCCTTACCTACGGACTTGCGCATGCACTGGTGCGTGGCACGCTTGGTCCGGAGGCCTACGCGCAAGAGACTCTTGGAGATTCCGAGATACGGCGCCTGGAAGCGCTGGTGGAGGTCGATGCGAACGGGCGCTTCGATCGCGGGCGCGGGGCATGCCTGTTCGTGGAAAGGCCAACCGGGAGGACCGAAGTGTCGGTGTCCTCAGTGCCGGGCGACGCCGACAATCCCATGAGCCTGAAAGACGTCCACGCGAAATTTCTCGCCTATGTCGGTCCGCGTATTGGAAGCGACGGCGCCGCGGCGCTCGCAGGTCGGATCCTGGAGGCCCCAATCGACACGCCGGTCTGCGAGCTCTTCTCGGTCTAGCGAACGCCCACTTGTTCGGCCAGAAAGCGGTCGAGCGCGGCCAGCAACGGTTCGCGAATCGAGTCCTTTTCCATCCAGATGTCGTGCTTCGCTTCGGAATAGCTCTCGATCCTGCAGTTGGGCAAGACGTCGGCGGCCGCACGATGCGCATCGTTCTGGACGATGACGTCGTTGTCGGCCGAGGCGATGTAGGTCGGCGTCGTCACCCGACGCAGCGCCGAAGGGCGCCGCAGATAGTGGATCGATCTGAAGGTCTCATGTAGCCAACGCCAAGTGCCGCCGCCGATCCGCAAGCTCGGCTCAAGTCGGTAGTACAACTGCGCCACCCGATAGCGCACCGGGTCCTGCGAAAGGCGACTGTCTTCGACAGGGTAGTGTTCCCGAAACCACCAGTCTTCGTGGCCGACGATGTAGTTCGAGCCGCGTCCGAGCCAAGTCATCAGCCGCGCGGTCTGCGCGGCGACCGCAGGGGGCGCCTTTTCAGTATGAACCTGAAGCATCGGTGCCGTCAGGAAGGCGCCACGAACAGCGTCCGGCCGTTCGGTGAGGTAGCGAAGGGCGATGTGTGCGCCCATCGAGTGGGCCAGGAAGAATATAGGGCGGTCGAGGTTGACCTCGATGAAGCGGGTCAGGAACTCGTGCAGATCGCGGACGTCCCGGTCGTAACCCAGGGAATGCATCTTGTGTCCGTTTTCGAGGTAGCGGTCCGAGCCCCCCTGGCCCCGCCAATCGAGGTGGCGGATGGCAATGCCCCGGTCCAACAGATCGCAGAACAACTCAAACCACTGTTCGGCAAATCCGCTGAATCCCGGCAACGTGATCGCGGTCGCCCGGACGCTCTTGCGCGGTCTCGGGTCGATCCAGCCCGCCCTGAGACGCGCGCCATCGGCGTTGGTGAAATAGCCCCAGCGCCAATCCTCATGCTGGAGGAAACGATCTTCGAGTCGAACGGGCAGAATGGACAGGTCGTACATGCGGCCTATTCGGCGGTCGTGGAAACGCGTGCGGGAGTGCCGTAGCCGCCACCGGTCGGCGTCTGGATGACGAAGACGTCGCCGGGATTCATCGCGACGGCCCAGCGACCGGATTCGTTTCCTTCTGTGCTGCCGTCGGCCCGCTCCACCCAGTTGCGGCCGCATTCTCCAGGCTCGCCACCGGCAGCGCCGAACGGCGGCACGACACGGTGACTGGCGAGGATGGCGGCGGTCATGGGTTCGAGGAAACGAATACGGCGCACGGTGCCGTCGCCCCCATTCCACTGGCCGCGGCCGCCGGAGCCGCGGCGAATGCGATGACTCTCAAGCAGCACCGGGAAGCGCCATTCCAGAACTTCGGGATCGGTCAGGCGCGTGTTGGTCATGTGGACCTGTACCGCGGCGGTGCCGTCGAAGCCGGGGCCGGCGCCCGAGCCGCCAGAAACCGTCTCGTAGTACTGCCAGCGCTCGTTGCCGAAGGTGAAGTTGTTCATGGTTCCCTGAGCCGCGCCCATCACGCCCAATGCGCCGATGAGAGCGTCGGTGATGTTCTGCGATGTCTCGACGTTTCCGGCCACCACCGCCGCGGGGTATTTCGAATCGAGCATCGATCCGTCGGGAATAATTACCTTGATCGGCTTGAGGCAACCCTGGTTGAGAGGAATGTCGTCGTCCACCAGCAGCCTGAACACGTAGAGCACCGCCGCCATGGTTACGGCGCGCGGCGCATTGTAGTTGCCGGGATGCTGGGATGAGGTTCCCGTGAAGTCGATGGTGATGCTCCGATCGGTGCGATCCACCGCGATCGCCACACGGATTTCATAGCCGTCGTCGAAGGGGTAGACGAACGAACCGTCGTGCAGCCGGTCGATGACCCGGCGCACCGACTCCTCGGCGTTGTCCTGGACGTGCCCCATGTAGGCCCTGACCACGTCAAGGCCGAAGTGATCGACCATTCGGGCCAATTCCTGGGCGCCTTTCTCGCAAGCAGCGACCTGCGCCTTGAGATCGGCCATATTCTGCGCCGGGTTGCGCGCCGGAAAAGGCCCCGAACCGAGGAGTTCGAGCATCTCCACCTCGCGCAGCCTACCGCCGTCGACCAGCAGGAAGTTGTCGATCAGGATTCCCTCCTCGTCGATCCTCGTCGAGTCGGGGGGCATCGATCCCGGCGTGATCCCGCCGATATCCGCTTGATGGCCGCGGCTGCCGGTGAAAAAGAGCAGGTCGCCCGAACCGCGGTCGAAGACCGGCGTGATGACCGTGACGTCGGGAAGATGCGTTCCACCGTTGTAGGGTGCGTTCAGCACGTAGACATCGCCCTTCTTGATGGTTTCGCCGCGTTCGCGGATCACCGTCTTGATACTCTCGCTCATCGAGCCGAGATGCACCGGCATGTGCGGCGCATTGGCGACCAGATTGCCCTCGGCGTCGAATACCGCGCAGGAGAAGTCGAGGCGCTCCTTGATGTTCACCGACGACGCGGTGTTCTGCAGGGTCGAGCCCATCTGTTCGGCGATCGACATGAACAGGTTGTTGAAGATCTCGAGCATGACGGGGTCGACGTCGGTGCCGATCGCGTGCGCGCGCTGCTTCGCGACGGTTCGGGTAAGGATGAGTTCTGCCCGGGCGTTGAGGACGGCCTGCCAGCCGGGCTCCACCATGATGGTGGAATGCGGTTCGATGATGATCGCCGGGCCTGAGACCGGGCTATCCACCGGCAGTGCGGCGCGATCGAAGATCGGGGTGTCGAAGACGCCCTCCGTCGTGTGGACTTCGGCGGTGGCGTGCGGGTCGGGGAGGGGGCCGGCGGTGGCGACCGCGCCTTCAAGGTAGGCCTTGCTGGTTTCGGCACCGCCGCGCGCCTCCACCGACACGGCTTCCACGATCAGCGGCTTATCAGGGGCGGCGAAGCCGTAGCGTTGCCGGTGCACTTCCTCGAACTGGCGACGCATGGTGGCGACATCGGCAAGGTCGACGATCAGGGGCGTATCGCTGCCTGCATAGCGCAAGTGGGCCTTGCGCAGAACGTCGATGCGGCCCTTGTGAATTCCCTGGCTCGACAGCTCGGCTGTTGCCGCCTGTTCAAGTTCGGCGATCCTTTCGGCGATTACCTGAACGGTTCCCTCGTCCAGGTCCGCTTCGACGGCGGCCTCGCGCATCGCCGTGGTATCGGCGAGGCCCATGCCGTAGGCGGACAACAGGCTTGCGAGCGGGTGAATCACGACCTTGGTCATGCCGAGCGCATCGGCCACGAGGCAGGCGTGCTGTGCGCCGGCGCCGCCGAAGCAGCACAATGTATAGGCGGTGACATCATAGCCGCGCTGGATCGAGATTTTCTTGATCGCGTTCGCCATGTTCTCGACGGCGATCGCGATAAAGCCGTTCGCAACTTCTTCCCCGCTCCGCTTGTCGCCGGTCTCGGATTCTATTCTGGCGGCGAGATCGGCAAACCGTTTCCTGACCGTCGCCGAATCGATCCGCTGGTCCGCATCGGGGCCGAAGACGGCGGGAAAGAACTCCGGCTGCAGTTTTCCGACGCAGACGTTCGCGTCCGTCACCGTGAGAGGACCGCCGCGGCGATAGCAGGCGGGGCCGGGATTGGCGCCAGCGGAATCGGGGCCAACCCGATAGCGCGCGCCGTCGAAGTGCAGGATCGACCCACCCCCTGCGGCCACCGTGTGGATCGCCATCATCGGGGCGCGCATTCTGACGCCGGCGACTTCGGTCTCGAAGGCGCGCTCGAATTCTCCGTCGTAGTGGGATACGTCGGTCGAGGTGCCGCCCATGT
This sequence comes from Alphaproteobacteria bacterium, assembly GCA_038148335.1. Lineage (GTDB taxonomy): Bacteria > Pseudomonadota > Alphaproteobacteria > SHVP01 > SHVP01 > CALJDF01. Next base: position 7,014 of record JAYQVF010000029.1, read on the forward strand.
CGAAGCCGATGATGCGATCGAAGCCGGCCTGTTCGCTGGTGCGGACGGCGCCGACGACGCCGCCGGCGGGGCCCGACAGAATCGAGTCCTTGCCCTGGAAGAAGCGGGCATGCGAAAGGCCGCCGTTGGATTGCATGAACATCAGGCGCGTACCGCCCAGCTCCTGGGCCAGACCATCGATGTAGCGGCGCAGAATGGGCGAGAGATAGGCGTCGACGACGGTAGTGTCGCCGCGGCTCACCAGCTTCATCAGCGGGCTGACCTCGTGCGACGTAGATATCTGGGTGAACCCGATGTCTCGCGCGATGGCGGCTATTCGCTTTTCATGGTCCTGATGGCGATAGCCATGCATCAGAACGATCGCCGCGGCGCGAATGCCTGCATCGAATGCTGCCTGGAGATCGCGCCGAACCGAATCCTCATCGAGCGGCGTAAGGAGCGTCCCGTCTGCCATGACGCGTTCCACAGCCTCTACGACGCGTTCGTAGAGCATCTCCGGCAGCTCGATGTGGCGGGCGAACAGCTTGGGCCGATTCTGGTAGCCGATGCGAAGCGCGTCACCCAGCCCTGCCGTTATGACCAGGACGGTGCGGTCTCCTTTGCGTTCGAGCAAGGCATTGGTCGCGACGGTGGTTCCCATCTTGACCGACGCGATTCGGTCCGCCGGGATGGGCGCCTCGGGTGCTATGCCGAACGTCTCCCGAATACCCTGCAGGGCGGCGTCCGGGTAGCGCTCGGGATTCTCCGACAGGAGCTTGCGGGCCTGAAGCGATCCGTCCGGCGCTCGTGCGACGACATCGGTGAACGTGCCGCCGCGGTCTATCCAGAATTGCCAGCCAGCCTCCATGCCGGTTCGATTATCATATTGGGGTCGCATGGCCTAGCCGAGGTCTGCGCTGGCGCCGATGCCGCGCCCACGTTAGGTTCGCGTTGGAGTCATCAAGTGAGCATCTGGGGCAAGATCATCGGCGCGACAGCCGGCTTCGCGGTCGGCGGTCCGATTGGGGCGCTCGTCGGCGGGCTGGCCGGGCACGTCTATGACCGGCACAAAGCCCGCGGCGAGGATCCAGGCGATGCAACCCAGCAGATTGCCTTCACTA
>JAYQVF010000029.1:8123-22182 GCA_038148335.1 Alphaproteobacteria bacterium
CTATTGGCGTCATCGCTCTTGGCGCCAAGATGGCGAAGGCCGACGGTGTCGTGACCGCCGATGAAGTCCAGGCCTTCAAGGAAGTCTTCCAGGTGCCGCCGGAGGAGATGAAGAACGTAGGCCGGGTGTTCGACCTGGCGCGGAAGGATGCGAGCGGATACGAGGTCTATGCGCGTCAGATCGCGGGTCTGTTCGATGGCAAGCCCCGCGTTCTGGAGGACCTACTGGACGGGCTGTTCCACATCGCGAAGGCCGACAATGTCATTCATCCGGCGGAACTTTCCTATCTCGAAAGCGTCGCCCAGATTTTTGGCTTTGACGGGAACGAGTTCGCCCGTATCAAGGAGGCCCATCTCGGCCCCGATCGGGCCGACCCCTACCAGGTTCTTGGCGTTTCCCGTGGCGCCGCCGACGACGACATCAAGAAGACCTACCGCCGGCTCATCCGGGAACACCATCCCGACACGCTGATCGCTCAGGGTGTACCGGAGGAGTTCGTTCGCGTGGCCAACGACAAGCTTGCCGCAATCAACGTTGCCTACGACCGCATCGCGAAAGAGCGGGAGTTGAACTAGCCCTCCATGCGCCCGCAACATCTCATCTTTGCGTTGGTCGTCGCGGGTACGGCCGGCACGAACTGGGTCGCCTCCAAGATTGCCGTCGATACCTTGCCGCCGTTCCTGACGGTGGCGATGCGCTTTGGGATATTGACCATCCTGCTCTTGCCGTTCGCGCGCGTCTTTCGCGGGCAGATGTTTAATGTCTTCATGGCGGCGGTCACTTTGGGCGTGTTGCAGTTCGGCTTCATGTTCCTGTCGCTGAGCCTGGCCGAGGACGTATCGACACTTGCCATCGCCAACCAGCTCTACGTTCCGTTTTCCACGATTGTCGGCGTGGTCTTCCTCGGTGAGCGCGTTGGCTGGGTCCGCAGTACCGCCATTGCAGGCGCGTTCGGCGGGGTGGTCGTCATGGGCTTCGACCCTGGGGCATTTCGCCACGTCGACGCATTGTTCTTCGTCGTCCTCTCGGCGCTGTCGTTGGCGTTTTCTTCGCTGTTCATGCGCAAGCTCAGCGGCATTGCGGTGTTTCAACTCCAGTTCTGGATATCGTGTCTCGCCGCGCCGCAAATGCTCGTACTTTCCCTGATCTTCGAGCTCGATCGGTGGGCCGTGGTGCCTGGCGCCCCACCCGAAGCCTGGTACGCCTTCGTCTACACGATCGTCGTCGGCACGGTGTTTCACGCCGGATGGTACTATCTCCTGCGCCGCTATCCGGTCAGCACCGTGGCGCCACTCATGTTGCTTCTCCCGCTGGTTGGCATCGCGACCGGTATTCTCGTCTACGGCGATGTGTTGACGGTGCAGATCGCCATCGGAGGCGCGATCACCCTGGGCGGCGTTGCCATCATCGTCTTCCGTTCCAGGGAAGGCGGTGGCGGCGAGGTCGACTTCGACAAGCCGAAACAGCCGGCGCCATCATGAAGCCGCAGCACCTTGGGTTGGCGCTGCTGATCACGGTGGTTTGGGGCTTCAATTTCGTGGCGGCAAAGACCGCCCTGGATCACTTTCCAGCATTCGAAATGCTCGGCCTCCGGTTCGTGCTCCTCACGCTCATCCTCATTCCGTTTCTCCGGGTGCCGCGCGCCAAACTGCCGCCGGTGCTGGGCGTCGCCTTCATGATCGGCGTGCTGCACTTCTCCTTGAACTTCTCAGGCCTCGGAATGTCGGGGGATGTCTCCTCGGCAGCGATCGCCACGCAACTGTTTATTCCGGTCGGCACTGTTCTTGCCGTGATCTTCCTGGGCGAGCGCATCGGCATCTGGAGAACCGCTGCCATTGCCGTTGCGTTTTCCGGAACCGTCGTGATCAGTTTCGACCCCATCGTGGTGCGTCATCTCGACGCCCTCCTGGTCGTTGTGCTGAGCTCGATACCGATGGCGGTTGCAACGATCATGCTTCGGCGTCTCACGGGTGTCGGCCCGATGCAGGTTCAGGCATGGACCGGGGTTGTCGGAATCCCGTCCTACTTCCTTCTGTCGCTCCTGTTCGAGAGCGGCCAGATCGAAGCCTTGCAAACGGCAGGCTGGGCGCCCATCGGGGGCATAATATATGCCGTGCTCGCCGCCTCCCTGATCGGCCATGGCGGGCTCTACTACCTGCTCCAGCGCTATCCGGTGAGTTGGGTGAACCCCCTGTTTCTGCTGTCGCCCGTGTTCGCGGTCCTGTTCGGAATCACCGTCTATGGCGATCGTCCGACCGCGCAGATGCTCATCGGCGGCGTCATGACCATTGCCGGAGTTGCGATCATTGCCGTTCGTTCGTCGCGCAAGGGGGGCGCGGTGCCGGAAAAGGCAATGCTGTGAGTTTGCAAACGATCAAGCGCCTGTCGCCGAATCACGACGTCCGTCGGCTGCCGATCGACATGATCGTCCTGCACTACACCGGCATGCAAAACGCCGAGGCCGCGCTGCAACGGCTATGCGACCCTGCTGCGAAGGTCAGCGCGCACTATCTGATCGACGAAGAGGGCAGGGTCTATTCCCTGGTCGACGAGACGGCGCGCGCGTGGCATGCCGGCGTTGCGTCCTGGCATGGCGAGACGGATATCAACAGCTGTTCCATCGGGATCGAACTGGCGAATCCCGGACACGAGTTCGGCTATCGGCCGTTTCCCGATTCTCAGATGGCGCGCCTTGAAGACGTTTGCCGCGCGGTGATGGTGCGTCACGATATCTCGGCGGCACGTGTCCTCGGGCACTCGGATGTTGCGCCAGGCCGCAAGATGGATCCCGGCGAACTGTTCGACTGGTCGCGCCTGGCAGCCAAGGGGCTGACGTTGTGGCCCGATCCGGGGCCTGCACGTGACGTTACGCGGCAAGCCGGTGACGCCGGCGATGAAATCGCTGCGCTCCAGGTCGGCCTTGCTGCGGTCGGCTATGGTATTGCAGCGGATGGCATCTATGGCGAGGAAACGGAGGCCGTGGTGCGCGCTTTCCAGCGTCGGTTCCGGCCTCGGCTCGTGGACGGCCGCTGCGATCCGGAGACGATGGCGATGCTCGACGGTTTGCTGGCGCTCTTCGTTGACCTTTAGCCGCAGCAGCTTACTTTAGCGATGCCAGGTGGCCGGATGGCCGCTGTCGGGCTTCGGCGCGACAGAGGAAAGTCCGGGCTCCACGGGAAAACGGTGCCGGGTAACGCCCGGCGGGGGCAACCCCAGGGAAAGTGTCGCAGAAAGCAAACCGCCGCGGCTTCGGCCGAGGCAAGGGTGAAAGGGTGCGGTAAGAGCGCACCGCGTGGCCGGTAACGGTCGCGGCAGGACAAACCCCACCGGGAGCAAGACCAAGTAGAGGCGGCATGCCGGCTTGCCGGCAGGATCGGTTCCTGGATCCGCTGCCCGGGTCGGTCGCTTGAGGCGTTCGGCAACGGACGTCCCAGAGGAATGGTCATCCCCCGCAAGGGGACAGAACCCGGCTTACAGGCCGCCTGGCTTTTCCCGAGAACATTAGGTGAACAAGTTGTTTACGACGGTGACCAAGTCGTCACCGTGCCGATTCGGCAGTGTGCCGTGATAAGAACATAGCGGGAACACAATTCGGCCCGATTCCGCAAGTATGAGGGTCCCAGGATCAATGCCGCGACATTTCGATGGGGAGATCGGTTCAAGAATCATCCTCGAAGTACTTCGTAAGGCACCGGAATTACTTGAAATTCCATTGACGCCCATAGGATGGCATGATATCCCATCTTGTCCCAAAGGCTTGCCCGGAGCCTGCTTTCGGTAGGGGAAGGCGCGGGACGCTGGGAGAGGTATTCGAGGAGGCAGCGTTGGCGCTGTTCCTTTCCACCTTCGTGAACAAAGTCGACCGCAAGGGCCGGGTGTCGGTGCCTGCGAGTTTTCGATCGGCCTTGTCCCAGCAGTCCTTTTCCGGGGTTGTGGCGTTCCCGTCCCTGAGCCTTCCGGCGATTGAGGGCAGCGGCATCGATCGCTTCGAGAAAATCGCCGAAGGCATCGACGACCTGAATCCCTTCAGCGACGAGCACGACGATTTTTCCAAGGCGATCTTCGGGAAGGCCCATCAGTTGCCGTTCGACAGCGAGGGCAGGATCATTCTCCCGGAGCTTCTGCTGGCCCATGCCGGAATCTCCGAATTGGCGGCGTTTGTCGGCCAGGGGCGGCGGTTCCAGATCTGGGAGCCGGAGGCCTTCCGCGCCTACGAAGCCGAAGCGGTCGATCGTGCGAAGCGCGACCGTTCATCCCTGAAACTGCCTCCGCGTAGCGGCGATGGAGGCGCGTGATGGAGCAACATCGGGCCGCTGAACCGCATGTGCCCGTGATGGTCTCCGAGGTGTGCGCCGCGATCACGCCGACCGATGGGGAGACGTATGTCGACGGCACGTTCGGCGCCGGCGGCTACGCCCGGGCGTTCCTCGATTCGGCGGAATGCCGCGTCTTCGGCATCGACCGCGATCCGGCGGCAATCGAGCGGGGCCGTGACCTCGAGAGTCGCTATCAAGGGCGCCTTACTCTGATCGAGGGACGCTTTTCCGAGATGGAGGGTCTGCTCGCTGCGCGGGGTGTCGAGTCGGTGGAAGGCATCGCGCTCGATCTTGGTGTTTCCTCGATGCAGATTGACGAGGCGTCGCGGGGCTTCTCGTTCATGCAAGACGGTCCGCTCGACATGCGCATGGGGGCCGGCGGGCCCAGCGCGGCCGATGTCGTCAACGACGAGCCTGAGGGCGACCTGGCGGACATCATTTATTGCTATGGCGAGGAACGGCATGCCCGTCGAATTGCGCGGGCCATCGTCGAGCAACGGGCGGAAAGCCCGATCACAAATACCGCACGCTTGGCCGACATCGTCGGACGGGCAGTTCCGGGCGGCCACCGGGGTCGGATTCATCCGGCAACACGGACGTTCCAGGCACTGCGCATCTATGTGAACAACGAGCTGGGCGAGAACGGAGAGCTTGAGTTGGGTCTGGCCGCCGCGGAGCGGCTGCTCGCGCCGAACGGGCGTCTCGCCATCGTGACCTTTCACTCCCTCGAGGATCGGGTTGTGAAGTCGTTCCTGAAGGATCGCAGCGGCAAGTCGACGAGAGGCCAAAGTCGGCACCTCCCTCCCGTCGACAGCGCCGGTTCGATCACCTTCTCGAGCGAAAGAATGAAACGTCCTTCGCAAGAGGAGATCGCCCGAAATCCGCGGTCACGCTCCGCGAAGTTGCGCACGGCGATCAGAGTTGATGAGGCGCGGCCGCAATGATTCGTCCAACGCTCATCGTTGTCATCGTTGTCCTCGCGATCATGGTCACCGGCCTGTTCGAGTTGAAGTACGAAGTGCGTGAACTCGACCAGGAAAAGGGCCGCTTACTGGCTCAGATCGAAGACGAGCGGGAAGCGCTTCGTGTGCTTCAGGCGGAGTGGAGCTATCTCAATCAGCCTGAGCGCATCGAGGCGCTTGCGACACAGCACTTGCGGCTTGCAACGCCAAACGCCAGACAGATCGCGCCGATCGGCGCGATCCCCATGCGGCCGGCAGCGGATGAGTTGGCTCAGGTCGCGGACGCGGAGAAGGCCGAATGAACGCGCCCGACGGCCACTACGACCGGCGCCGCGGTCCGGCACGCCGCATTCACCTCGAGGGGGTGGCGAAACAGGCGCTCGATGTCGGGCACGTCCGATTGATTGCGGTGGCTGCCGGCTTTGCGCTTTGCTTTGCCGTGATTGCCATGCGGTTGGTCGGCCTTACCGCCTTCGCACCTGCCTCTGACGAAGCTGCCATACCGGTCGAAGTCAATCGCCCGCACATTGCGCGTGCGGATATCTACGATCGAAATGGTGTGTTGTTGGCCGGCAATGTCGAAGCGGTCTCGCTCTTTGCCAATCCGCGCAAGATGCTCGACGCGCGCGACGCCGCCGAGAGGCTTGCCACCGTATTGCCGGGACTCGATTCTGAGGGCCTTGCTGCCGAACTGGCTTCTGATCGCGCCTTCGTTTGGGTCAAGAGGCATTTGAGTCCGCGCCAACAGGACGCGGTAAACAGGCTCGGCATTCCTGGTCTCGGGTTTGTCGACGAGGAGCGCCGGGTCTATCCGCACGGACGACTTGCGGCACATGTCGTCGGTTTCACGAGCGTCGATCGTCAAGGCCTTGGCGGAATCGAAAAAGGTCTCGACGAGGTTCTGGCGGATGGACAGTCGGTTACGACCAGTCTGGACGTGCGTGTTCAGCATGCCGTGCGCAGCGAGCTTCAGGCGAGCGTTGACGAGTTTCAGGCCATCGGTGCGGCTGCGGTCGTGATGGACGCGCGTACCGGTGAGATCGTCAGCATGGTATCGCTGCCGGACTTCGACCCGTCGGCGATGGAGCGTGCTTCAAAAGACAGCCTGTTCAACCGGGCGACGCTTGGCGTCTATGAAATGGGTTCCACGTTCAAAGCGTTCAACACCGCCGCAGCGCTCGAGTACGGCGCTGCGCGGTTGGGCGATACCTACGATGCGTCAAAGCCTATTCGCGTGGCTCGTTTCACGATCAACGACGATCACCCGAAAAATCGTTGGTTGTCGGTTGGCGAGATCTTTCAGTACTCGTCGAATATCGGGTCTGCGCGCATGGCGCTCGATATCGGCGGCGAGCGGCAGCAGGCGTTCCTTCGATCCCTGGGGCTGCTGGATCGTCCATCGTTGGAGATTCCCGAAGTCGGGGCGCCGATGATTCCCAGCCCATGGCGCGAAATCACCACGATGACGGTGGCCTATGGGCATGGCGTTGCCGTCAGTCCGCTGCAACTGGTCGCCGCCTATGCGCCGGTCGTGAACGGCGGCATGCGCTTGACCCCGACCCTTATCGCGCGGCCCGAGGGCGCCGTCGAGGGAGAACGGGTTCTTTCCGAAAAGACGTCGCAAATCATGCGGGCGCTTCTCGAACTGGTGGTCGACGAAGGAACGGGGAAGAAGGCGCAGGCCCAGGGCTATCTCGTTGGCGGCAAAACCGGAACAGCGGAGAAGGCAGGTGTCGGGGGGTACCGTCGCCATGCGCTGCTGTCCTCCTTTGTCGGTGCGTTCCCGATCTCGAACCCGCGGTACGTCGTCTTTGCGGCGCTCGACGAACCCAAGGGTAACAAGAGCACGTTCAATTTTGCGACCGCTGGATGGACCGCGGCGCCGACCGTAGGTCGGATCGTGGCTCGCATTGCGCCTCTGCTGGGCGTCGAGCCTGTGCCCGATGAAGAGGCCGAACAGATGCGCGCCGTCTTCGTGTCTGCCGGGAGGACGCGTTGATGCGGCTTTCCGAGATCAGCGGGCTGAATGACCGCGCGAAAGGAATTGAGGTGGTCGGGATCACCGCCGACAGCCGCGCCGTCATGCCCGGCTATCTGTTTGCCGCGCTGCGTGGCGTGCGCGATGACGGAACGCGCTTTATTTCCGACGCCATTCGCCAGGGTGCGGTCGCCGTGCTCGCCGCGCCGGGAACCGCCGTTCCGAAAGAAGATATCTTCCTCGTTAGCGACCCCAATCCGCGGCGGCGTCTGGCGATGATGGCGGCGCGGTTCTATCCGCGGCAGCCCAAGACGATCGTTGCTGTTACCGGAACCAACGGCAAGACATCGACCGCAGATTTTGCCGCACAGATCTGGGCGCGCCTCGGGATCAAGGGTGGCAGCCTCGGCACACTCGGTCTTAGGACGTCGGTCAGCGATTCCGAAGCGAGCCTGACGACACCGGACCCGGTCAGCCTGCACCGCATCCTCGACACACTTGCCGGTGAAGGTCTTGAACATCTGGCGATGGAGGCGTCGAGCCACGGTCTCGACCAGTTCCGGCTCGACGGCGTGCGGGTTGCCGCCGCCGCCTTCACCAACATCAGCCACGACCATCTCGACTATCACGGGACGATCGAGACGTACCTCGCCGCAAAGCTACGCCTCTTCACCGAGGTCATGGCGGAAGGCGGGATCGCCATTCTCAACCGTGACATGCCGGAGTACCCGGACGTACGAGAGGCATGTCTGAAGCGCCGTCACCGGATTCTGACCTATGGCATCGCGCCCGAGGCGGATTTCAGACTTGTTGCCGTCGAGCCGGGGCCCTGCGGCCAGACCGTTGAAGTTTCGGTTCAGGGAGAGACGCGCCGCGTCCTCTTGCCGCTATACGGCTCGTTCCAGGCCGAGAACGCGCTCGCTGCGCTTGCGCTGGTGATCGCGACGGGTGCGGACCGGGCGGCTGCGGTCGATGCACTCGGGCATCTCCATGGTGTAACGGGTCGCGCGCAGCTTGTCGCCGAACTGGCCAATCGCGCCAAGGTGTTCGTCGACTATGCGCACACCCCTGACGCTCTGGAGCACGTGCTCTCCGCGTTGCGTCCGCATACGAAGGGACGGCTGGTGGTCGTCTTTGGCTGTGGCGGGGATCGCGATCGGGCCAAGCGGCCGGAGATGGGTCGAATCGCCGCGGCGCTTGCCGACCAGGTGATCGTTACCGACGACAATCCGCGCAACGAAGATCCTGCAGTGATCCGCGGCGAAATTCGCGCGGCATGCGCGGATTCCGAAGAGATCGGTGACCGTGCCAAGGCGATCGCGCGCGGAGTCGCGCTGCTTGAGCCGGGGGATGTGCTGATCGTTGCCGGCAAAGGGCATGAAACCGGACAGATCGTGCGCGATCAGGTCCGGCCATTCGACGATACGGCTGTGATTCGGAAGGCCGTCCTGGGTCGCGGAAGGAACGGGTCATGAGCGCGCCCCTGTGGACCGCCGAGGAGGTCGCCGCGGCGACGGGTGGCGAGGTCGATCGTCTGACATGGCAGGCGTTCGGCGTGAGTATCGACAGTCGCACCACGCACGCCGATGATCTGTTCGTCGCCATCCAGGGGCCCAATCACGACGGCCATCGGTTTATCGCGGATGCAGCGGCGAATGGCGCGGCAGCCGCGATCGTACGGCGTGACTTCGTCTCGGATGGCGCGCTGCCTCTGGTCAGGGTCGACGACCCGCTCGAAGCAATGCGAAAACTGGGCGCCGCCGCTCGGGCGCGCATGCGCGGCAGGATCGTTGCGGTAACCGGTAGCGTCGGCAAGACCGGCACCAAGGAAGCCCTCCGGGCGGCCCTTTCCCGCGACAAGGCGACACACGCAAGTGCTGCCAGTTTCAACAATCACTGGGGCGTGCCGCTCAGCCTCGCCCGCATGTCACGCGACGTATCGTACGCCGTGTTCGAAATCGGCATGAACCACGCGGGTGAGATCACGCCGTTATCCCGCCTCGTGCGACCGCACGTTGCGATCGTCACGACGGTTGAGCCGGTTCATCTCGAATTCTTCGAGTCGGTCGCCGCCATTGCGGATGCGAAGGCGGAGATTTTTGCCGGCCTGGAACCGGATGGGGTCGCAATTCTCAATCGAGATAGCCCGTATTTCGAACGGCTGGCTGAGGTGGCGCGAGCCTCCGGCGCGGCGCGAATCGTTGGCTTTGGTGAAGCGGCCGCCGCTGACGCGCGCCTCATCAAGGCGTCACTGAACGAGAATTGTTCGTGCATCTCCGCAGACATCTGCGGTCAGGCGATGACCTGCAAGGTGGGCGCTCCTGGACGTCACTGGGTCATGAACAGCCTTGCCGTGCTTGCCGCGGTGTCGGCCGTCGGCGGAGACCTCGGCCTGGCCGGCCTGGCGCTTGCGGAACTCTCGCCGCCCGAAGGCCGTGGGCAGCGGACCGAGGTTGTCCTGCGTGATGGGACCTTCCTGCTGATTGACGAAAGCTACAATGCGAATCCGGCGTCCATGAGGGCCGCTATCGAGCTTCTCGGGAATTCGCCGATCTCGCCGACGGGACGGCGGATCGCCGTGCTGGGCGACATGCTGGAAATGGGGGCGGAGAGTCCCTCGTTCCATGCGGCGCTCGAGCCTGTCATCGCAACCGCGGGCGTCGATGCCGTCTATTGCTGCGGCGCCAACATGAGGGCGCTTGCCGACGCGCTGCCGCCGACCCGACTCGGTGCCTGGGCGGAGGATTCGGCACGTCTCGTCGATTCCGTTGTCGCGGGTGTGAGGCCGGGCGACGTCGTGATGGTGAAGGGCTCGCTGGGCAGCCAGATGAATCTCGTCGTTCGGTCGCTAAGAGACATGGACCGGACGCCGCGCCGGGCGAACGGGGTCTAGTCATGCTCTATAACCTTCTGTCGCCACTCGCCGAAGATCTTGTCATCTTCAACCTGTTCCGCTTCCTGACCTTTCGGACCGGCGGTGCGGTGATGACCGCAATGATCCTCAGCTTCGTTCTGGGGCCGTCGCTGATCCGCTGGTTGCGTCGCCTCCAGCGCAACGGGCAGCCCATCCGCGACGACGGGCCCGGCAGCCATCTCATCACCAAGAAGGGCACGCCCACGATGGGCGGCTTCCTCATTCTGCTCAGCTTTGGCGTATCAACTTTGCTGTGGGCAGACCTGACCAATCAGTACGTCTGGGCGGCGCTGCTTGTCACGCTCGGCTTCGGCACGATCGGTTTTCTCGACGACTTCCTCAAGGTGACGCGCGAAAGCCATCGTGGCGTTCCCGCCAAGGTCAAGTTCCTGGCGGAGATCGTTGTGGCTCTGGTTGCCGCCGTCTGGGTGATGTCGATTACCGCCGAACCATTGAGCGACGGGCTGGCGGTACCGTTCTTCAAGGACGTGCTGTGGAATCTCGGCTGGTTCTTTGCGCCGGTCGCCGTGTTCGTCATTGTCGGAGCGTCGAATGCGGTCAACCTGACCGATGGTCTGGACGGGCTCGCGATCGTGCCGGTGATGATTGCGGCTGCATCCTACGCGCTCATCGCCTATCTCGTGGGCAACGCCGTCTTTTCGAACTACCTGCAAATCCACGGTGTTCCCGGCGCCGGTGAGCTAACGGTCTTTTGCGGGGCCCTCGTCGGCGCCGGACTGGGTTTTCTGTGGTTCAATGCGCCGCCCGCTAGTGTCTTCATGGGCGATACCGGCAGCTTGTCGATGGGCGGCGCCCTCGGGAGCGTCGCCGTCATCACCAAACACGAGCTGGTCTTGGCCGTGATCGGCGGACTCTTCGTTCTCGAAACGGTGTCGGTGATGGTCCAGGTCGCGTCGTTCAAGCTGACCGGCCGCCGTGTCTTCCGTATGGCGCCGCTGCATCACCACTACGAAGAAAAAGGCTGGGCCGAACCCACGATCGTCATCCGGTTCTGGATTATCGCCGTCATCCTCGCCCTCATCGGCCTGTCCACCCTGAAGCTCAGATGATCGCCTTGCCGACATATTCCGGCCGAAAGGTCGCCGTGCTCGGTCTGGCGCGCAGCGGATCTGCCGCGGTGCGCGCGTTGACGGCTGCGGGAGCCAAGGTCGTTGCGTGGGATGACAGCGAAGCAAGGCGCGACGCCCATGCGAAAGACGGCATCCGTCTCGCAAACCTCGGTACCGGCACCTTTGAAGATGTCGATGCTCTGATCCTCAGTCCGGGCATCCCGTACACCCATCCCGCACCGCATCCAGCAGTGACCGCTGCTCAAAGGGCAGGTGTCGGCGTGATGGGCGACGTGGAGTTGTTCGCCACTGCATCGCTGGAAGCGAAGATCGTCGGGATAACCGGTACCAACGGGAAGTCGACGACGACGGCATTGATCGGTCATTTGCTGTCGGCGGCGGGACGCCAGGTGCAGGTTGGCGGCAACATCGGTCGGCCCGTGCTCGACCTCGATCCGCTGGGCGCGGAGGGCATCTATGTCGTCGAGTTGTCGTCCTATCAGATCGATCTTGCGCCTTCGCTGGTGTGCGATGTCGCCGTGTTGACCAATATCAGTGCGGACCATCTCGATCGCCATGGCGACATGGCGGGGTACGTCGCCGTCAAGCGGCGGATCTTCAATGGGCAGGCCGATACCCAGGCTGCAATCGTCGGTGTCGATGACCCGTACGGTCGTGAAACGCGCGATTGGCTTCTGGCGCAGGGGCACGCCCGTGTCGTGCCGATCGCCGTCGGTAATTCGCTTGGCGAAGGTGTCTATGTCGACAACGGCGTGTTGCACGACCGGATGAGCGAGGCCGAACGTCTCGTCGACCTACAGGGTATCCGGTCGCTGCGTGGCGCGCACAACTGGCAGAATGCCGCCGCCGCCTACGCCGCGGCGCGCGTGCTCGGACTAGAGACCGACGGCATCGAAATGGCCCTGCGGACGTTTCCCGGACTGCCGCATCGCATGGAGAGCGTCGCCTTTGTCGAAGGTGTCGAATTCATCAACGACAGCAAGGCGACCAACGCCGATGCAGCCGCGCGCGCGCTTTCGAGCTTTGCGGACATCTTCTGGATTGCCGGTGGCCGTGCCAAGGATGGCGGCTACGCGCCGCTCGATCCGTATCTCGGGAATGTGCGCCGAGCCTATCTGATCGGTGAAGCCGCGGAGGCGATGACGGCGGCGCTCGCAGGCAGGGTCGAAACGACGATAGCCGGCGACCTTGAGGCGGCAATGTCGGCGGCATTCAAGGATGCCACGCTGGTCGCTAACTCCGGACGACATCCGGTGATCCTGTTGTCGCCGGCCTGCGCGTCCTTCGACCAGTTCAACGACTACGAGCACAGAGGCGAGACGTTTCGTGCATTGGCACAGGTGCGGGCGTCGAAGAGGGGGGCGGCATGATCGATTTCGGCCGTACCGACCGTAGCATCGTCGGGCGTTGGTGGTGGACCGTCGATCGATGGACGCTGCTTGTCCTCATTCTCATCATGGCGGTTGGCATCGTTCTCATTATGGCGGCGAGTCCTGCTGTCGCTGACAGGATCGGCCTCGATTCTTTCCACTTCGTGCGCCGCCAGATCATTTTCCTTGTGCCTGCCCTGCTGATTCTGTTCGGCATGTCCTTGTTGCCGGTCATCTGGGTTCGCCGAATCGCGGTTATCGGATTTCTCCTGTCGGTGGTTCTGCTGATCGGAACGCTCCTTGGCGGAGCCAGCATCAAGGGTGCGCAGCGCTGGCTCGATCTTGGCGGCTTCCTCCTGCAGCCATCGGAGTTCGTGAAGCCGACGTTTGCGGTGTACGCGGCGTGGATGCTGTCGCAGCGTGTGCAGCAGCCGGGGTTCCCTGGCTATCTGTTCGTCACCGGCGCAGCGATCGTGGTTCTCGGTTTGCTGCTCCTGCAACCTGACGTCGGGATGACGCTTGTGGTCGCCGCCGTTTGGTCGACACAGATGTTTCTCGCCGGTGTGCCGATGTTCGTGGTCGCCGCGCTGGCCATCGTCGGCGTGGTGGGTGCCGTCGGCGCCTATGCGCTGTTCCCGCACGTTGCGGCGCGTATTGACCGGTTCCTTGACCCGTCCAGTGGCGACACGTTCCAGATCGACGCGTCGCTCAATGCATTCGGGCACGGCGGTCTATTTGGTACCGGTCCGGGCGAAGGTGTCGTTAAGTCGATCCTGCCGGACGCGCACGCGGATTTCATTTTCGCGGTTGCCGGTGAGGAACTCGGTCTCTTTGCCTCTCTGTTCATCGTTGCGCTGTTTGCAGTTCTGGTGCTCCGCGGCCTCTTGCGCCTTCTGAAGGAGACCGAACTCTTCGTCGTTCTGGCAAGTGCCGGAATCCTTGTGCAGGTCGGTCTGCAGGCGGTGATCAACATCGGGGTGAACGTGCGGCTATTGCCTTCCAAGGGAATGACGCTTCCGTTCATCAGCTACGGCGGCTCCAGCCTGCTGGCGCTCGCGCTTGGGATGGGAATCTACCTTGCTCTGACGCGCCGCCGCCCTGGAATCTCGGCAATGGGCGCGACGACGCCAGGCCCATTTCGCAGCGCCACGACCTTGGGCGCCGTATCCCGAGGTGCGGCATGAGCGCGCGCACCATCGTTCTTGCCGCCGGTGGGACCGGCGGCCACATGTTCCCCGCCGAAGCCTTGGCGCGGGAGCTGCAGAATCGCGGCCATCGTCTCGTTCTGATCACCGACAAGCGCGGTGCGGGACATGGCCAAACGCTCGCCACCCTGGAAACGCACGAGATCCGCGCCGGCACCGTTGCCGGCGCCAGTGTCGCGAACAAGGAGGGCGGGCGTATGAATGTCGTAGCGGGGGTCTTCCA
>JAYQVF010000030.1:0-22123 GCA_038148335.1 Alphaproteobacteria bacterium
CGAGCCATTCTGGGGCGCACTGCACGACCTCGACATCACCAAACCGATCGCCGCGGCGGGTTTCAAGAAGGACGAGATCTTCGACGAGCTGATTCCCAATACCGCCGGCAACGGCGGCGTGTGGTGGGCGGCCGGCGGACGCAAGGTCTGAGGTCCCATCAGGAGAGCGAACGAGGCAACGGGCGCAATAGCGCCCGTCGCCATCTAGAGACAAACAGAACAGACGAACGGAGCCGCCGATGGACACCCAGATTCGCCACCCCATGCTGATCCGCGGCAAGCACGACGAGACGACCCGCCAGCAGTTCGTCCACAATCTCCGCCTATGCCTCGCCGCCGACGTGATGCCGGGGAACCGCGAGGTCTACGAACGTCGCGTCAAACCGGCGTTCAAGAAGAAGAACAAGCGTGACCCCAAGAACCGCCACGAGGTCCGCCGCGAAATGTCGCAGGACCCCTACTACCGCATGTTCTGCGCCACACAGCGGGCGAGCCAGGAAATGATGTGGGATTCGGTGCAGGACAGCGTCGAACGCGAACTGCCCGAACTCAAGGCGCGGGCCCGCGCCAACCCGTACAAGACGCAAGGCACGCTGCGAATTCCCAAGGACTTCACGGTGCCGCGCTATCACACCGCTGCGGACATCCACCTGCAGCCCGGCGGCTATCACCAGACGGCCGACGGCCAGGACTCGATCGCTGCCGGCGCCCTCTACGACCGCAGCGTGTTCATTTATGCCATTGGCGGCATGGGCGACATGAACGACGACCTCGGCAAGACCCTGGTCGGCTATTACCGCGAGAATTTCGCCGGCCAGAATCCCGAGCGCGTACTCGACATGGGCTGCTCGGTCGGCCACAGCACACTGGTCTGGGCGCAGGAATTTCCCGACGCTGAAGTGCATGGCCTGGACTGCGGCGAAGGCATGGTCCGCTACGCCCACGCCCGCGCGCAGAACCTCGGAATCCCGGCCCACTTCTCGCAGCAGAATGCCGAGAAAACCGACTTTCCCGACGACTACTTCGATGTCGTGTGCTCGCACATCATGCTGCACGAAACGTCGGCGACGGCGTTCCGCAACATCATCGAGGAAAGCTACCGCATTCTGAAACCGGGCGGCGTCATGATGCATCTCGACCTGATGCGCGACGAGGGCATGCAGCCCTTCGATTCGTTCATGATGGACTGGGAGGCCTACAACAACAACGAGACCTTCCTCGTCCGGCTTCGCGACATGGACTGGAAGAAGGTCGCGGTCGATGCCGGTTTCGCTAGGAACAAGTGCAAGATCGATTCATCGATGCTCCACATCGCCAAGGAGATGATCAAGGCGGGCCAGGAACCGCACTACCGTGCGGCCTTCCCCATCCTCGTCGGTCGCAAGTAGGAGGGATGGCAATGGCCCGCAAGACCAAGAAAAAGACCGCGCCGAAGGCCAAAGCGGCACGCAAGCCGCGCGCCAAGGCCAAGACGGCCAAACGCGCCCCGTCGGCAAAGCCGAAGGCCGCGCCGCTGCCGCGGACCGCAAAGGGCAGACGGCCGCAATACTTCCAGGACCCGGCCGTCGACAAGTTGCACCTGATGGTCATGGCGCTGATCGAGGAGCTATCGGTGACCCGCGACCGGCTCGATACGGTCGAGCGGCTCATCGAAAAGCACGGTCTGTTCGACGTCGGCGAGATCGAAGGCTACTTCCCCGATCTCAAGGCCGATGCCGAACGCACCCAGCGGCGCATCGCCTATATCCGTCGCGTCATGAAGGGCCTTACCGACGAGATCGAGAACTTGCGCGGCGAAAATCCGGCGCTCGAGTTCGAGGAAGTCGTCGACGTCGTGTCGCGCTAACGGGCGGACCGGTTAGCCGTCGAGGAACGCCGCGAAAGTCGCGGCCATTTCTCCGACGTCGCCCTTCCACGCGGTTCGGGCCGCATTCGGCACCGCCGCGGCATACCGCGCCGCATCGTCTTCGATCCGGTCCCCTGCGACCGACGCCACGAGAACCGGCTGCCTAACCGTGCCGTAGTCGCCCGGCGCCGCGACGAGACAGGCACGAACGTAGTCGCCGTAGGTCCGGCGACCCTTCAGCCACTCGATCAGACGCAGTTGCAGACGCACCGGATCGATCTGCGGCTCGATGCGCCGGATCGCTTCGCGGGTCCGGCGGTACCACGGCCAGAAGAACGCCCGGTCGCGCAACATGTGCCAGGCCGTGAGGAAGTGCGTGCCGTCCCAGCGCGCCTCGATCGGGGGCGCATAGTTGGCGAGAAAATCCGCGCGTTCGGTATCCAGCGGACTGACCGGACGATTGAGAATGACGCGGTTGACCCGCGCATCCTGCCGCGCGAGTTCAAGGGCCAGTGCCGCGCCGACCCCGCCGCCGCACACGTCATAGGAATCGAAGCCGGCCGCACCGGCGAGATCGCGCACGTCGGCGGCATAGTCGTCCAGCGTCGGCGCACCCAGCAATGGATCGGACTCCGCATTTCCCGCGATGTCCGGCGCCAGGTAAGGCCGCCCTGCGGCGATCGCTTCAGCCATCGGCAGGATGACCCGCGAGCCGCTCATGTCGCCGTGCAGGAAAACAACCGGCCGACCGCCTTCGGTCCCGCCGCGCCGTAGCAGGCGCTGCCCGCCGCTCCCCGCAGCGTAGGCGCGCCAGCTCCCTTCGCGCGGGTCCGGTACCGGCGCCTCGGCCACCGCCGCATCGCCGGCTTCGCACCAGGCCAGGCTGTCCCGAATGGCGTCGAGCCAGTTCTCCTTGGCGGTTTCCAGAACCCTGATATGCGATGGCAGATCGGTCAGGCGCCGGGCTTCCGGCGCCAGGACGTCGCCGTCTTTCGCGACGACAGTCGCCTTGACGTCGACCTGATAGAGCGTCGCGCGGCTGTCGTGGCTGAAGGCTGCGCGATAGCCGAGCCAGTAGCCGGCCGCCGCCATCTTCCACAGCACGATGTCGTGGATGTAGTCCGCGGGCGCCATCGCCGCCTCGAGACGCCGGGCCTTTTCCGAACGGAACCAGGGATAGAACACGATCTGGTCGCGGGTATGTTGCCACGCCCGGGCGAGATGCGCCCCGTCCGCGCTCGGGGTAAACTCGGGCGCGTAGTTGTCGTAGCGTTCCTTCGCTTCCTCGCGCGTATTGAACGACACGCCGTCGAGCACCAGGCCGGCGACGCGGGCCGGGTGCCGACGCGCGAGTTCCAGCGCGATATGCGCGCCGGTGTGCGTGCCATAGATCGGCGCGCGCTCGATGCCCAGTGCCGACATCGCCTCTGCCGCGGCATCCGCATAGTCGGCCGCGCTCGGCGCGGCCACGGCCAGCGGATCCGAGCCGCCATAGCCGGGTGTATCGAACCCGATCAGGGTCCATTGCTGTGCCAATGGCAACAGCGCGGGCATGACGAAGGCCGCCGACTGCGGGCTCGAATGAAACAGCACGAACGGCGGCCCCTTGCCGGCACGGCGGTAGTGGACCTCACGTTCGCCCACGCGGACGAAGTGCCGCGTCACCGGCACGGTCGTCATGCGACGGCGCGCATGCTCAGGGCGCCGACGATCTCGTCGGTGGTGACGACCTTGGCAAAAATCCAGCGCATTGAATTCAGAGCGCCTTCGTGGCGCGCAGGGTCGACCTCGCCAACGGCGTCGCTGACGACAAAGGTCCGAAAATCCAGTTGCGCCGCATCGCGCACCGTCGATTCGACGCACACGTTCGTCGTCACACCGCAGACGATGAGATTGTCGATGCCGCGGTGACGCAATTGCGCCTCAAGGTCGGTGCGTACGAACGAGCTCATCCGGGACTTCTCGACAACCACGTCGCCGGGCTGTGGCGCCAGTTCGTCGACAATCTGGGCATCCCATGACTCGCGCTGGCACACCTTGGACTCGGCGATATTCGGCATGATCTCGCGGACGATGAAACCGCCGTCGCTATAGTCGGGCGCATAGGCCAGATAGGAATAGCAAACCAGGGCGCCCGAAGCGCGCGCGGCATCGATCAGACGCCGGCACGGCCCGACGACCGCTCTGATGCGGGAAATATCCAGGCCAAGCCGGGCATGGGATCCTTGGGGACTGCACATGCCGTTTTGCATGTCGACGACGAGAAGCGCCGTCGATTGAGGCGTCAATTGTTCCACCTGGTCACCTCTTGTTGCGTCTGCCGAAGTCTAGCCAAAACCGCTTGCTTCGCCCCCATGAATCGGCGCGTGCGGTTGACCTGCCCGCCTGTCGCACCTAGGGTCCCCCTGCGGCACGATATTGCCGGCCGTTGACCACGCTGGGTGGGAGGCCTCGACGCGCACGGATTCGCGGACGAGGCCAATTTGTTCGCGGCACAATTCCTCCAACACAGGAGCCAAGCTGATGAAGCTTGATGCAGCGCAGCAGCGCACCGTCGAGGAGCAACTCGGCATCGAGGCGATTCCGGAAGAGCACCCCGTCACGCCCAGCCTGAAGGAAGCCTTCGGCGACCACACGTTCTTCCTGAGTGCCGACGGCCTCAGCGTGATCGAAGAGGATCCCGCGCCGGACAACAGCCAGGGCAATATCATCAAGATCGCGTCGTGGACCAGCGAAGCGCGCACCGAGCTGAAGACCCACGAGCCGGAGGTGCTGCCGGTGACTGTCGAGCTGGCCTCGGAAGACGAAGCGTCCTAGCCGAAAAAAGAAACGCCGGGCGACGGAGCGCCCGGCGTTATCAGTCGAGTACCTGGGCGAACTAGTCGGCCAGGGACAGGTCGTAGAAGCGCAGTGCCTGCTCCGGGTGGAAACCGACACCCGACAGCTTGTCGGACATCGCCCACTGCAGCTTGGTTTCCGCGATCGGCGCGATCACGACTTCCTTCATGACGATATCCTGAATCTTCGCCATGACGTCGTTGCGCTTGGCATCGTCGCCTTCTTCCTTGGCGTTCTCGAGCCACATGCGGTCGACCTCAGGATTGCTGTACAGGCTGTAGTTCGAGATACCGCCCTTCTCGCGCGAGACGTACAGCAGCTGGATCGCATAGCCCGCCTCGATGCCGATCGGCTTCGAGTGGTCGATCAGCGCCAGCGGCAGATCCTTCTTCACCAGTTCGCGGTCCGAGAACTGCGACTGCGGGATCGGGTTGAGGACCACCGGAATACCGATCTTCTTCATCTCGGTCTGGATGATCGTGGCTGCCGGCCCGAGGATGTTCTCTTTCTCCGTCGAGTAGGTCAGGAGGAACGCCTCGGGGAACGCCTCGAGCCCCTTGCCTTCCGGATAACCGGCCTCGGCCAGCAGGGCCTTGGCTTTCTCCGGATCGAAGGTGCGCTCGAAGCCGACCTGGTGGTAGCCGGGGTAGAACGACGGCATCACGCCGTTGTACTTCGTGGCTTCACCGAAGTAGACGTCCTGCAGGATCCGGTCGTAGGGGATCGCATAGGCCATCGCTTCGCGCAGCTTGATGTTGTCGAACGGCTTCTGCTTCCAGTTCATGTGCAGGTAGCTGGTCGCGTTGCCTTCGACGCTGACAACCTTGACGCCCCGAACTTTCTTCAGCGCGTCGAATTCCTTCGGCGTCAGGTGTTCGACCAGATGGGCCTGGCCCGAACGCAGAATCGTCAGGCGCTGGCTGCTCTGGGGCACCTTGCGCATGATGATGCGATCGATCGGCGCCTTGCCGCGGTAGTAGTCCGGGTTGGCGGCGACGACGAATTCCTTGTCTTTCTCCCAACGCTCGACGCAGTAGGGACCGAATCCGGCGACGCCCTCATTGTTGACCCACTTGTGCGACCACGGATCGTCGGCGGTCGCATGCTTCTCCATCGTCTCCTTGTCGAAGATGTAGAGCGCGAAGATGCTCAGGACTGGCAGGAACAGCCGGTTCGGTGCCGCCTGGGTGAACTGAACCGTGTACTGGTCGATCTTCTTGACCTCGTCGTCCTTCAGCTTCTTGGCTTCGAGGTTCTCCGGCTTGGTGCCGAACACGGCGGCGGTGTACCCCTTGACCGAAGAGACGTTGGCGAGGAACCAGCCGACCGGGGCCTGGCCGCTTACCGTCTTGGCGCGCGCCATCGTGTAGATGACGTCGTCGGCATCGAAGGTGGCGCCGTCGCAGCCCTTCACGCCCTGGCGCAGCTTGAACGTCCAGGTGTTGGTCGCTGCATCGTGGGTCCACGACTCGGCCAGACGGCCTTCGAACGAATTCACGTCGAGGATCACGGCACCGTCAGGACGGCGTTCCTTGATCTTGTAGTAGACGAGCGGATCCATCGTGTTGACGATGCCCGTCTGGGTCGGCGGCGCCGACGCATTGGGTCCGTCAAGGTTGAGACTCGCCGGCACGTCTTCCGACAGGAACAGCAAGTCTTTCGCGGCGGCAGGCCCCGACAGGGTCATGGCCAGCGCCGCAGGTGCGAGCGCACCCAGCAGTAGTTTTCTCAAATCTAATCCTCCCAGTTGGACCGCGTCGCCGCCTCCAAGCGAGCGACCGGTCGCGGTTCTGTCACCGCAATCGCCACGGATACTAGCCGATTGTCCGGACACGTTCACCAGCCAAGCAGCGAATTCGGGCAAGAAAAAGGCCCCGGGGTATACAACCCCCGGGGCCCACGCATTCCGGCCTTTTCGGGCCGTTTAGCTGGTCGGCGCGGTCAGACCGTTGACCTTGCCGATCGTGTCGTTGAACTGCTTGGCGCATTCGCTACCGCAACGCTCGGCCCACTTGGGCAGAACCGTCTCCAGCATGATCTTGCGCAGCAGCTTGAGGTCGTCCTCGGACGCGTCGATCCGCACCATGCCGCCCGGGGTGCCTTCAGGGCACGGTCCGGTCGTGTTGCAGTTGATGCCGACGATGCCCTCGCTGCGGTTCAGCTCCCACATCGCGTCTTCGCGCTCTTTCATCGACTTCTCGATGACCTGGCGAATATCGGCATCGAGCTTGTTCCAGTAGTCGAGGTTCACGACTGTGAAGCCGGCTGCGAAGTTGATGGGCAGCGTGTAGAGGTATTTCGCCGCTTCATACCACTTGGCCGAGTAACCGCCGAGCGTGCCGGTGATGGCGCAGTCGATGACGCCCTTCTGCAACGCCTGCTGCACTTCGCCGAACGACACCGGAATACCCGAGGCACCGAGCGCGCCGAGGAAGTCGGACTGCGAAACGCCGGAAGAGCGGATCTTGCGGCCCTTGAGGTCGGCCAGGTTCTTCACTTCGTCACGGCAGTACAGGATCTGCGCCTGGAACGACTGCATGGTCAGAATCTTCAAGCCGAACTCTTCGGCATAAAGCTTCTCAAGCACCGGCCGGAAGGCCATCGTGACCTTGTGGAAGTCGTCGATCGTCGGCGACATTCCCGCGAGGTCGGTCGTGTCGTTGATCGGCGCTTCACCCGAGATGTGGCCGAGCTGGAACGATGCGAAGTGCGTCTGGCCGCGCTGCGACAGACGGAAACCTTCCGGCCCCTTGAGGCCCATTTCGTTCCACGCCTTGAAGTTGGTCTTTACCTTGCCGCCGGTCAGCTTCGGCAGCACTTCTTCCCAGTACGGCTTTTCGATGTCGCGGAACTGTGTCGTCACGCTGACGTTGCCGATCGCGTTGACTTCCGTCTCCGGGAATACGCCGTCCGGCGTACCATGCCCGTCCGCCAGGGCAACGCCCGGCAGCGCGAACAGCGCCGCCGCGGCGACGGCGCCAATCAGTTGGTCTTTCCTAAACATATTTCCTCCCAGGTTTCTGGTCGTACCTGCCATGCGCCGGCATGGCCTTCCATTTGAAGACTTCGGTCCCGGCGGACCTTGCCCTAATTAAACACCTCCGGCAGCCACATGGCGAGGCCCGGAAAAGCCAGCAACAGCAGCATCATGACGATCATCATGATGAGGAAGGGTAGCGATCCGACGACGACGTCGCGGAACGGCCCAACGCCGCGCACGGCCTGAACGACGAACAGGTTGACCCCGATCGGCGGCGTGATCAGCGCGGCCTCGACGAGGATCATGAACAGCACCCCGAACCAGATCGGATCGAACCCCAGCGCGATGATGACCGGTACGACGATCGGCGTCGTCGCGATCATCAGCGACAGCGTTTCCATGAACATCCCGAGGATCAGATAGAACGCGATGATCGCGATCATCGCCCAGTAGGGATTGATGTCGAGACCTTCCATGAAGTCGCTGACGAACTTCGTCACGCCGATCGACTGCAGCACGAAGTTCAGGAAAAACGCGATCACGACGACCAGCGTGACCATGGCGGTCGTGCGCATGGTTCCTTCGAACGCCATGAGCAGCACCGTCCGGTCGATCCGGCGGCGATAGAACCCGAACAAGAGTGCCGCGACGACGCCCAGCGACGCGGCCTCGGTAGGGGTCGCCCAGCCTGCGTAGATCGACCCGACGACGACGACGAAAAGGATGATCGGCGGCAGCAGGTGCGGCAGCCCGCGGAACCTCTCCTCCCATGTCGCCCGCTCATGGGTGCCGCTGAGCGACGGCTTGATGACGCAGGCGCCGAGGATCGCCAGCGAGAACATCGCCGCCAGCAGGATGCCGGGGATCATCGCCGCGAGGTACAGGTCGGTGACCGACGAGTCCGTCAGAACCGCATAAATGATCATATTGATGCTGGGCGGAATCAGGATGCCCAGCGTTCCGCCGGCGGCCAGCGAACCGAGAAACAGCGACGGGTTGTACTTGTGCTCTTCGATGTTCGGGATCGCGACCGTGCCGATGGTCGCTGCAGTCGCCACCGACGACCCGGAGGTCGCGGCAAAAAGGGCGCTCGCTGCCACGTTGGTGTGCATCAGGCCGCCCGGCACCCAGTTCACCCAGCGGTCGAGGGCACGGAACATGTCCTCGGCGATACCGGTGCGCAGCAGCAATTCGCCCATGAGGATGAAAAGCGGCACGGCAACGAGAACGAATTCCGTACTGGCCGACCAGGAGATGTCGCCCAGCACCGGGATCAGCGAGATGAACGAGAACGTCTCGCCGAGGAACATGGCGAGAATGCCGAGGACCGCGGCGACGTAGATACCAAGCGCCGCGAGAATGACGAGGACGATCAGCGCAACGGCGGCCATCAGCGCTTCTCCCCTTCGTGCATGATGTGCAGGGCTTCGCTCAGCTCGGCCTCGCCCTCACGCTGTTCGATGCCGATGAGATGGCTGACACCCGGCAGATCGCCGCGCACGAACATGTAGAGACCGCGAAGCATGTAGACCACGCACACCAGGGCGAACCAGGTCAGACCGAGCGACCAGGCCGACTGCGGAATGACCAGCGGCACCGACAGGTCGGATGCTGACACGGCGCCGAGGTTTCCGGGCCCTGGCATCCCGAAGCTCTCCACCGTCAACGACCAGGCGTAGTAGCACAGCACCAGCGACAGGCCGGTTAGCAGCGCCATCGCTACCAGATCCAGGATCACGCGCCCGACACGCGGAAACCGCGCATAGACCACGTCGATCCGGATGTGCGTCTTGGTGGTGAGCGCAAACGAGAACGAGAACGCCACCGTCACCGCGTAGAGGTAGATCGTGATCTCGAAGCTTTCGAAAAGGTTGTCGTTGAAGATGTTGCGCGCGAAGACGTCCAGCGTGACGAGCACGGCGCAAAAAAGAATGGCCGCGCCCGAAAACCAGGCCAGAAAGCGCGACAAGCGCTCGAGCAGGCCTTCTCGGCCGGCTTCTGTCGGTTCCTGCAAACCGTCCTCCCTTGTCCGGCACCATCTTGCTGCGGCGCTCGATTCCCAAGCTTTTCTTGGCACTCAGCGCGCCAGGAGTCAACGCAACCCTAGCTTTCGCCCACGATACGGTGTTGCAAGACCCCGATCCCTGTGACCTCCACTTCGACGGTATCTCCCGGCTTCATGTAGACGGGCGGATTGCGCGCCGTTCCCACGCCGCTCGGCGTCCCGGTGCTGATCACGTCGCCGGGTGCGAGCGGGGTCCATGAAGAGACGTAGGCAATCAGTTCGGGAATCGTGAACGTCAACTCGTCGAGCGCTCCCTGCTGCATTGTCTTGCCATTGAGACGCGTTTCGATTCGCACATCGGACGGCCCTGGCATGGCGTCGGCCGTGGTCATCCACGGCCCCATTCCGCCCGACGCGGGAAAGTTCTTGCCCGCGATCAGGTTCTGTTTCTGGAAGTCCCGCACCGAGGCATCCATGAAGATCGTGTAGCCGACGACATGCGCCATCGCGTCGGCCTCGGCGATATGGCGGCCTGCCTTGCCGATGACCACCGCGATCTCGCCTTCATAATCGAAGCACTCGCTGTTGCGCGGCTTCACGAGGTCGCCACCAGGAGCCACCAGCGTGTCCTCCATGCGGATGAAGACCGTCGGATATGGGTCCTTGTCCCGCCCCATCTCGATCCGGTGCGGCTCGTAGTTGAGGCCGATGCACACAACCTTGCGCCCGCCCGGAATTGTCGGAAGAAGTTCGACCTCTCGCCATGCCAAGACATGCCGTTCGTCGGCACTTGCAGCCAGCGCACCGAGCAGTCCGTTGCCGATTGCCGACGCGAGATCCGCCGCGCCCGGCGCGGTCAAATCGACAACGCCGGCCTCGGCCACCAGTCCAAAGCGGTCAGCGCCGCCGTGCCGGAACGAGCAGAACCGCATCACGAATACTCAACGGGGTGGTCTGACGGGAAGAATCGCGGGGCCGGTACGCCGCTGATGCCCAGAATCAGCACGTGCATCCGGAAACCTTCCGCGAGGCCCCTTTCAACCGGGATGGCACTAGTTTGCGGCGGATTGAGCAGCATCATCTTCCTCCCTGCTGGCGACGCTACTCTAACCAAGCCCACCCTGCGTGGCGACACATGGGGGAACCTTGCTGAGGCCCGATTTCTGGGCTACCAAGGCTTCGATTGGGGAATGTGAGCGGGTGCCAGCCTCGCTCGAATCAAGGCGCTCTGGGGGGCAGCCGTCCCTTTGGCGCGCACGTGAAATACGGGTCACGGACACTGTCCATGTGACCCCTTTGCGACGGCGGGATGGGACGGATGGCAACGACGAAAGAAGTCCTCGCGGCGGTCGAGCGCAAGCGCGGCTATCTCCTCACCTATCACCGCATGATCGGGTCGTCGGACCCCGACCTGCTGGCCGCCTACGACAACTACTACGAACACCTGACACTCAGCCCGCGTGCGTTCACGCCGCAACAGCGCGAACTTGTCTGGGCGGCGCTCCAGGTCGCGGCCGACGAGGAACACGGCCACATCCACATGCGCCGGGCCATCAAGGCGGGTCTGGGCGAAGGGATCCTCGCCGACGCGATCGCGCTGGCGGGCGCGGCGGAGGCGCACCGGGCCCTGTGGTTCGGTTCCTATCACTGGAACGAGTGGATATCCGTCGACGCCTCGACGCAGCGGTATCTCAACATCTGCGAAGCCGCGCGCGGGGAAATCGATCCCGCCCTCGCCGAGATCATTCTCATCGTCTGCCATGCGGCGCGGCGCACCTACGACGCGATGCGCATTCACCTGAGGCGGGCCTTCGAGGCCGGCGCGACAGTCCCGCAACTGTCCGAAGCCCTGAGCTACATGTTGCTCCCGTGCGGCGGTCCGACGCTGATTGACGGCGTCGAAATCTGGCAAAAGGAAGCCGAAGCCGGCAACTGCCCCTCGCCCTACAACGAGGAGGCGGCTCCGTAAGCCGCCGGAGCCACGCAGCACAGTAGCAAAGCCGCTTGGTCCATGAGTAATCCGTACGACGTCATCGTGGTTGGAGCCGGCACCGCCGGAATTCCCTGTGCGGCCGCAGCGGCCGCCCGGGGCGGCCGCGTGCTCCTGGTCGAGCAGAACGCGGACATAGGCGGGACGCTGCATCTGTCCGCCGGACAGATGAGCGCGGCCGGCACCAGACTGCAGCGCGAGCGCGGCATCGAGGATCACCCGCGCCTGCACTTCCAGGACGCGATGCGGATCAGCCGCAATACCGCCGACCCGATGCTGGTCAACCTCGCCGTCAATCTCGCGCCCGGGACCATCGACTGGCTGATGGCGGAGGGGTTCGAGATGCACCCGGAGTGCCCGAAGATCTTTTATGGGCACGAGGCCTACACCGTGGCGCGCACCTATTGGGGCGTGAACGGCGGGCTTTCGGTCCTAGAGGTCCTGCGCCGGGTCCTGACGCGGCAGCTACGCCGGACCCGTCTCGAGCTTCGCATCAACACGACCCTGATCGGCCTGATTCAGGACGAACGCTATGGCCCGATTCAGGGCGTAAAGCTCAGGGACGCCGGCGGCAAGGAAGAAACGGTTCTGGCAAAGAACGTCGTTCTTACGACCGGGGGTTATGCGGCCAATCCGCGCCTCTTCTCGCGACTGACCAACGGCTATCGCCTTTTCTCCGCCGCCATGCCGACATCCAACGGCAGCGGCATCCTGGTCGGCGCGCACGCCGGTGGCCTGGTGCGCAACGGCGACAAGTACCTGCCGACCTTCGCCGGCATCGCCCTGGACAACAACCCCGACCGCGTCGACTTCTACCGCATGCCGTCATTGACGCCGCAGGTGCGGCCCCCGTGGGAAATCTTCGTCAATACGCGCGGCGAACGGTTTGTCGCGGAGGATCATCCCAGCGTCGACGAACGCGAGAACCGGCTGATGGAGCAGCCGGACATGACCATCTGGATCGTGTTCGACGAAAGGATCTACCGCGAAGCACCGCCGCTGCTCAGCGCCGGCGGTGGACTTGCGGGCGCGGACTGGACTCCGGAGGCTGTCGAGCAGGCATTCGCGACTCACCCCTCGTTCAAGACGGCGGCGTCGATCGACGAGCTTGCTCGCGCTTGCAACATGGACCCGGCAGCGCTGGCCACGACCATCGCCGCCTACAACGACGCCGTGGCAAGCGGCAAGGATGCCTTCGGCCGCAAGCACATGCCGGCGAAGATCGGCCGCCAGCCGCTGCGCGCCATCAAGGCTCACGGCACGACTCTCAAGACGCCTGCGGGCCTCGCCGTCAACGAGCGGCTGCAGGTCGTCAACCGCGACGGCAAGGTGATCCCCAACCTCTATGCGGCCGGCGAGGCGATCGGCGGCGGCACCCTGTCGGGCAAGAGCTTCGTGGGCGGCATGAGCGTCACGCCGGCGCTCGGCTTTGGCCGCTACCTGGGCAGCAACATCCTGGCCTGGTAGCCAACGCTAGGCACAGGCCGCGCGCCGCTGCGGCCGTTCCATTCCGCTCGTAAACACCGTCTCGACATTGACGATCTGGCGCAGGCATTCCGCCATGTAAGCCTCGAGGTGTTCGTCGATCCCGGTCAGTTGGAATTCGATATCGAGGGCGGAACCCGCGCATTCGGCGTGCCAGTAGGCGGGCACCATGTTGCGCTTCGCCAGCAGTTCCAGACAGCGTGGCATGACATCCGGCGCCGCTGCGGCGCGGACGCGAAAAGACGTGAGCGAATCAGCTCTAGTAAGTGAAGGAGAAGACATGATCTGCAGACCCTGTTCGGGTGGAAACGGCAACGGACAACGCCCGCCTTCCCTTGGAAGCCGGGTCCGTAATTCGCCGAATCCGTGTCTGCAGGTTCATGATCGCCGGACCATGCGCCTCCTTGACGCAATGGTCAAGCGAGCCGACGCACCAGGCGCCGGCCCGCGAAATGCCGCGTGGGACCTTAGTATGCCAGCGTGACGCTGTAGGTCCCGGTATAGGTGCCGTCGACATAGCCGCTCGACTCGGCGCCCGAGCCCTGCTGCTGCCGCGTCCTCAGCGTGCCGCCGACCATGATGTTGAGCGTGCCCGTCGCATCGGTCGTCGGGTTGTAGTCCATTGCGATTGCGCTGGGCGAAAAGTCGAACTGGGTCGCCGTCGCACTCGCCGGATTGGAGAGCTGTACCGTGCTGCCCGGCGTGATCGTGAAGGTCGTGTTGGGCGGCGCGTTGTTGATCATGATCTTGCCCGGTGCGGGGTTGGCCACGACCAGGATTCGCGAGGCCGAACCGCCTGACCCCTGGGTCAGCGTCTGCGCTCCGGTGATCGGCTGAACCGCCAACGAGGCCTGCGTGCCGGCGGTCGGCGAGGCGATCGCCGCGATCGTCCCGAACGAAACGTTTTCCCATCCGCCGACATTGAAGGTGTTCTGAACCGTAACGCTCGTCGAGTAGTTGACGGTCTGGCTCTGGGCATGGGCCTCACCGGAACCGACCATTGCCATCACGGCCAAAGCGGCGACGAACGCATACCGAAGGGAAACAAACAAACGAACCACGTGCATACTGCCCTCTCAAGGCGGCTTGTTTTGGTCGCCGCCGTTAACGAATGCGCTCCTGCGCACCACTCATCCGTGAGGACATAAGCAAACGGCGGGCCAAGCGAATCCGCGGGCGTTAACCGATTCGCGCCCGCAGATCCGCCGCCTGTTTACCCGGCATTAGGGTTAATGGATGCGGCAGACCCTACCGCCCGGCACAAATTACCCGGCAGTTTCTTCCCGGCCGCGTCCGTGGCGCTTCAGGCGCGACGAACCGCCATTTCGCGGGCATCGGTCACCACGGTCTCGACGCACAGCAACCGCCGCAAGCCGGTCGCCAGCCGCCGCGCCTCGTCGTCGGCCATGGCGTCGAACTCGACCTGGAGGAACAGTTTGTCGTCGCCTACATGGGCATTTCCCACCCAGCGACTGGGGATCAGGCCGTGCTTGGCAAAAAGGCCCAGCGCCGCCGGCAGCACGCCGGGATCGGCGATCGCCTGAATGGTGAAAACAGCGGTAGATCGATGGGAAGGATCAGATGAAGGCATGACACGCGGACTCCGGATGCAGCGTTGATGGCGAGAAACGACGATCCCGGCCCCCAAGGGGAACCGGGCCCGTAACTCGCACGCATGCGACCGCCCGGTCCGCCTGAAAGGCCGGGCCCGTAAGTCGCCGCTGCTGGGTCTGCGTGAACATGGCGCGGGACAATGGCGACAAAGCCCGCGCCGGTCAACCCGGTTCAGACCGGGGTCAGGCTTGCCGTCAGGTCCTTCTTGAGCACCTTGCCGAAGCCGTTCTTGGGCAGCGCGTCGATCACGAAGATCTGGCGTGGCACCTTGTAGCGCGCCAGGTGTTCGCGGCAGTACTGCAACAGCTCATTTTCCGGCGCAGCGTGGTCGGTGACGACGAAGGCGGCCACTTCCTCGCCCATCTCGCGAGACGGCCAGGCGACCACGGCCGCATCGTTGACAGCGGGATGCTGCAACAGGATCTGCTCGATCTCGGCCGGGTAGATGTTCACCCCGCCGCGAATGATCATGTCCTTGACCCGACCGACGATATAGAGCCGCCCTTCCACATCGAACCGCCCCAGATCGCCGGGATAGAACCAGCCGTCGCGGAACGATTCGGCCGTCGCTTCGGGGTTGTTGTGGAACGACGTTGCGCAGGCGCCGCCGCGATAACGCACCCGTCCCACCTCGCCTGGCGGCAAGGGGACATGGTCCTCGCCGACGACCTGGGCTTCGGCGTTATGCACGAAGCGCCCGACGGAACGCGCGGCGTCGCCGCGGTCGCTCGGCAACAGGATCGACAGGCCGCCCCCTTCGGTCGAGCCGTAGTAGTTGTGCAGATTGGGCGTGAGCTTGGCGAGCATCTCCTCGCGCTCGTCGGCGTGCAGGATCGCGCCTGTGGTGAAGACCAGACGCAGGTTGTCCGGCAAAAGGAACCCCGTCTCCGGTGCGATCGCCAGCAGGCGGCGCAGCAGAGTCGGCACGAGGAGAGTCACGGTGACGTCGTCGCGCGCAATCGTGTCGACCAGCTCCTGCGGCTCGTAGGGCAGCCGCATCATCTGCACGGTCGCCCCGTGATAGAGCATGCCCATGACGAACGCGCGGCCGGCGCCGAAATAGATCGGCAGCGCGCTGAGGAACCGGTCCTTGGGCGTGAAGCCGAGCGTGACCACCTGGGTTTCGAACCGGGCATGCATCTGTTTGTGGCTGTGCAGCGGCCCCTTCGGGATGCCGGTGGTACCCGACGACAGCGACAGGACCAGCCCGTGCGAATCCGCGCTCGGAAATTCGCGGTCCGGATCGGATTCCCCCAGGGCGGCATGCCACGCGGCATCGATCTGGGCCTGCGGCAGATCGGGCGAAACCGCCTCTCCCGGCTCGGTCAGCACCAGCTTTGCGCCGAAAAAGGCGGCGATGCGGTCGCGCTCCTCTCGGGTCCAGCGCACATCCATCGGCAGCACCACGGCGCCGGCGCGCGCAATGCCGTAGAGCAGCGACAGATGATCGACCGTATCCCGCAGGCACAGGCCTACGATGTCGCCAACGCCAATGCCCCGGTCGTTCAGGTGCGCACCCGTCCGGCGTACCTCCTCGGCGAGTTGGGCGTAGGTCAGCGCACGGTCAGGCCCGACGATCGCCGGATGGTCCGGCCGTTCGCGCGCAAACCCGTCGAGGCGGTCGGCGATGTTACCCGTGGTCTTCATGGCCAATGGTTATAGGGACTCCGCTGTGACGCCGGAAGGGCGGCTCACGCGCGGCGGTTCGTCGGATTGTGCGCCGGCAGGCCGGTCAGCCGACTCCACTCGCCATAGAAGTTGCGCATCATGCCGTCGTCCTGCCCGGTCATGTTCTCGTCGCGGGCGATGATCTGGTAGCGCGCCGCACCGGGCGCGAATGCCTGTTCGCACGCCTCTGCGGCGAACCCGTCCTCGGGCAGGTTCCGGCTGAGCGGCCCCCAGTACATGTTGTGGTGGGCAAAGCGCTGGCGGCGCTCCTCGGGCGTGTCGCCACGCACACCGAGACCGCGGCACTCCAGAACCATCTTGCCCGGTGCTACGGGAATCACTGTGTCGAGGCGGATCACCGTGCCGCGCGCCAGCAGCATGGCGTTGGGAAAGAGGTGCGCCGAGCGCATTTCGGTCGGTTCCAGCCCGGGCAGCGCCAGCGAATCGGGCCGCTCCTGCCATCCCTTGTAGTTGGTGTAGCGCGCGCGCAACCCTTCGCCCGCGGCATGGCCGCCCGGATGGATCTGAATCTTGCGCTCCGAATCGACCTGCGTCCGCCGCAACACGACGTGCATGAACGTGTGATAGGCGTCGAGGTTGGTTTCCATCCACGCCTTCCAGTTCGCGTTCAGCTCGGCGCGATGGAAATGAAAGACCTCCAGCTCCCGGGTCCCCATCGGTTCCTCGAAATGGTCGAGCAAATGACCGATGAAATCCGACAACGGCTTGGCGCCGTCGTCGAGGTTGATGAACACCAGGCCGAGCCTGGTGTCGGTGCGCACCTCGCGCAGTCCGCAGTCGTCCTTGCTCAGCCCGACCGGCTCGTAGGCCTCGGGTCGCGGCATGTCGATGCAGGCGCCTTCGGCGTCGTAGCTCCACAGGTGGTAGAAGCAGGTCAGGCGTTCGGCGTTGCCGGACGGTTCCTGCATCAGCTTGGCGCCGCGGTGCGAACACACGTTGTAGAAGGTCCGCACCCGGCCATCGCCGCCGCGAATCGTTATCAGCGGAATGCCGAGATGATCGTAGGTGCGATAGTCGAAGGGTTCCCGCACCTCGCTCTCGTGACAGGCGATGCGCCACAACTTTCCGAAGATGCGTTCGCGTTCTGCCTCGTAGACATCGGGATCGGTATAGACATCGCCGCTGACGAAACTTTCCGCCGGGAGCGCCGGCGGCGACTGCCATTGGGCCGCGCTGCGCGCGCTCACAAGTCCGCCTCGCCGGCATTAAGCGCGTCCAGCGCCTCGTTGTGCGAGATCACCCGGCCGAAGCCGAAGGCGATGGCATCGAGCGATGCGTCGTGCCGCGCCTGCGCGAAGTCGCCACAGGCATCGCGCACGACGAACGTGCGGTAGTCGCGCTGGCCGGCATCGCGCGCCGTCGATTCGACGCACATCGAGGTCGTGACGCCGCCCATCATCAGACAACGGACGTCCAACGCATGCAGCAGCGATTCGAGGCCCGACGAAAAGAACGCGGAGTTGCGCGGCTTGTCGATCACGAAGTCCTGTGGCGCGACGACCGCTTCCTCGATCAGCGCGGCGTCCGCGGTGCCTGCCTTAATGCCGCCCGCCTCCTTCAACCCCGGTCGGATCTCGTGAATCATCAACCCGCCGTCGGCATAGTCCGGACGCAGCGCGATGCGGGTCCAAATCACCGGGATACCGCGCTCGCGCGCCGCATCGGCCAGTTCGACGCAGCGCAGCGCCGCGTTGCGGCACGGCATGATGTCTCGGCCCTGCTGCGCCACAGAACCGCTGTCGGTACAGAACGCCTGCTGCAGGTCGATGGCTAGAAAGGCGGCGCGCTTCGCGTCGAACTTCATGGACAGGAACCTCCTACGGACTGGCGGCCACGCCGCCGTCGACGATGATTTCGCTCCCCGTGATATACGACCCCGCGTCGGATGCGAGCAACAGCAGCACGCCGTCCATTTCCTCAAGGTGCGCGGGCCGGCCCATCGGAATGCGCTTGAGCATTTCCTTGCCGCGCTCGCTCTTGACGTATTCCTCGCTCAGCTCGGTGAGGAACAGGCCCGGCGCAATCGAATTGACCCGCACGCGAAACGGCGCCAGTTCCATAGCCATCTGCCGCGTCAGGTGCGCCAGTCCCGCTTTGGACGCCATGTAGGCCGGCACCCGGATCATCGTTCGCGTCGCGCCGACCGACGTCGTGTTGATGATGCTGCCGCCGCCCGGCGGCAAATCGTCCTTGCGCGCGGCCATCCGCTGGGCCACGGCATTGGCCATGAACCAGGCGCCGTTGAGATTGGTGTCGATGACGCGCCGCCAGTCGTCGGCGGTGTGTTCGAACGGCGGTTTGCTCATCGTCACGCCGGCATTGTTGAACAGGACGTCGATGGGGCCGAGCGTGGTTTCGATGGCGTCGAGCGCTGGTTCGATCGCCTCGGCATTCGCCACGTCCAGCGCGAACGCGGCCGCCGTCCCGCCCGTGCCACGAATCTCCGCGACCAGGTCGTTGAGCCGGTCGGTCCGCCGCGCCGCCGCCGCGACCTTGGCGCCCGCCTCGGCAAAAAGCTTGGCGGCATGTCGCCCAATGCCGCTCGACGCGCCGGTCACCAGCACCACCCGTCCGGAAAGATCGAAACGTTCGCCCATCGCCTGTCCCCTGCTGCCGATGCAGCTTAGCGCGCCAAAGCCGATTGAGCCGAATCGGCTGAACCCCTAGGGTCGCGCCATGAACACCGATTTGCGCCAGCACGCCCCGGCCGCCGAACGCAACCGCGCGCCGATCCTCGAAGTCCTTCGACGCCTGCTGCCGGCCGAGGGCCCGGGCACCGTGCTCGAAGTCGCGAGCGGCACCGGCCAGCACGCGGCCTATTTCGCGGCCGCCTTCCCTCACCTGACCTGGCAACCGAGCGACGCCAACCAGGAAGCCCATGGCAGCATCGCCGCCTGGACAGCGGGACTTGCCAACGCGCGGCCGCCGCTGTCTCTCGATGCGGCCGCGCCGGCCTGGCGCCTCGAGACCGAATCGCCGCTGGTTGCGCTGTTCAACGCCAACATGATCCACATCTCGCCATGGGCCGCATGCGAAGGGCTGATGGCCAATGCGGGGACGCACCTGCCGGCCGGCGCCCTCCTGGTGATGTACGGCCCCTACCGCCGCGGCGGCGCCCATACGGCGCCGAGCAATGCTGCGTTCGACGAATCGCTGCGCGCCCGCGACCCGGCTTGGGGCGTGCGCGACCTGGAAGACGTGGTCGCCTGCGCCGATGCCAACGGCCTCGATCATGTCGAGGCGGTCGACATGCCGGCCAACAACCTCGTCGTGGTTTACCGCCGCCGTTGACCCCTGTCGCGCGGGGTCGCCAAACCTTCCTCCCCCAGGAATGTAAGCCGGAGGATGCGCAGCGATCACGGCGGCGTTATCATGCCCGCCGCAAGGGAGGAGCGGCCATGACCGACGAGAAGGGCGCGACCAAGCGCTACAAATCCGTGCTCACCGGGCCGGTGACGACCACCGAACCGCAGTTTCTCCACGACATCGGCATGGACCGCATGGTCGGCGCCTTCGTCGCGCTGGCCTCGGAGGTCTACATCCTGCGGGACCGGCTGGCGGCGCTGGAGACGGTGCTCCAGAACAACAAGACCATCGCCGCGGATGCGATCGAGGCGCTGGAGGAAACGCCTGAGCAATCGAAGGCGCGCCAGGCCGACGTCCAGCACTTCGTCACCCGCGTGCTCAGCGAACTGCACCGTTCCGACGTGCCGATCAGTCATATCGGCCGCAAGGTGCGCGAGATGACGGACTAGATGGCCGCACCTCGGACCAATCGCCCGCTGGGCATGGAACCGACGCGCGAGTATCGCGCGTTCCACACTTTCCTGAGCGCGGCGCGCAACTACCGACTCGGCCCCCTCTACGAGGCGACCTACCGCGACTATCGGCGCCATGGCGGCAACGGCGGCGATACCGATGCCGTGCTGGGCGTGATCGACGACCTGCCGTCCTACCAGCTCTACGCCTGGGCGATGCGGCACCTGCAGCAGTTCAAGTACGATCACCCGGAATTCGGCATCGTCCCCGCCCTCGATCACCTCAAGAGCGACCTGCGGCCGCGCCTCATCGAACTGTCGGACGAAGGAATCCGCGACGGCGAACTCCACCTCGCGCGCGACCTCGAGATGCCCGACTACTTCACGATGACCGACTTCCACCAGCATCCCGGCGGCGTCGCCGGCGACCCGCTGGCCGGTCTCGCCTACGAGATGGCGCGGGCCGTGCGCTTCAAGCCGGGCGCCGATTCGAACGACCTGTACCGCAACATCTTTTCCTACCTGCCAACCGATCGCGACTACCGCAAGGTGCTCGACTGGGGCACCAGCTTCGGCGCCGGCGTGCGCACGTGGCTGCAATTGCACCCCGGCACCGAGGCTCATGGTGTCGACTTGTCGGAACCCTGCCTCCGCCTTGCCTATGTCCGCGCGCGCGAGCGCGGCCTGCATGCCCAGTGGTACCAGGAGGACGTGGAGCACCTGCACTACACAGACGG
The DNA here is from genome assembly GCA_038148335.1 of Alphaproteobacteria bacterium. Lineage (GTDB taxonomy): Bacteria > Pseudomonadota > Alphaproteobacteria > SHVP01 > SHVP01 > CALJDF01. The sequence goes on from JAYQVF010000030.1 coordinate 20,943, forward strand.
CACGTTCGACCTCGCGTTCTTTGCCTTCATGCTGCACGAGTTCCCGCCGGCCCGCTTCCCGTCGCTGTTCCGCGAGGCGGCCCGCGTCCTCAACGACCGCGGCGTGTTCATCGGCTTCGAACTGGCCTACGTCGAGGGCAGCCCGTTCCAGCATGCCTTGCAGGATCAGGAAGGCTGGATCAACGACGAGCCCTTCATGCCCGCTTGCTTCAAGACCGATTTCGGCAGGCTGTTTCGCGACGCCGGGTTCTCCAAGGTCACCATCCGCCGCTTCGACCAGATGGCCGACAACGTCAAGCATTCGGCGCCGGACATCCCCACCCGCCAGACCTGGAACATCTACCTGGCCGAGAAATAAGGCGCCCGGTTCGGGACCGCTGTCGCGCCCGGGACGACCGCCTTCCACCGAATCCCGCGCCTGCTATCATGGCAGCTCAAGTCCCCACGGAGACCCGCCATGCGCTCGAACCAGCCCGCCGACGTCACCGACGTTCTTGAGGATCGCTCCTTTCGCGCCTTTCACGCCTTCATGCGGGCGAGCCGCGCCTACATGGACGCCGACGTCTATGACGAGACCTGGCACAGCTATCGCCGCGCGCTGACCGACCGGGGCATGGGCAACGGCAATGGGCCGAAGACCGCCGACGGCGCGCTCGACATTCTCGACTCGCTGCCGGCTTACCAGCTCTATGCCTGGATGTACCGGCACCTGCAGCGGTTCAAATACAACTACCCCGACTTCGGCATCCAACCGAAAGCGGAAGGCGAGGCCGAACACATCCAGCGCGAACTGGACGAGGCCGCCGACAGGGCCATCGCCGCCGGCACGCTGCGCCTCAATCCCGACGTGAAGTACCCCGAGTACTACAGCCTCGTGGACTTCCATCAGCATCCGGGCGGCGTGTGGAGCGACGAGATCGACGGCCTGGTCTACGAACTCGGTCGCCGCACGACGCGGCCGCACGAGGACGACGCCAACGACCTCTATCGCCTCGCCTTTTCCTATCTGCCCAAGCGCAAGTACGAGCGCGTGCTCGACTGGGGCACCGGCCAGGGCGGATTCGCGCTGACCTGGCTCGAATCGCACCCCGATTCGGAGGTGCACGGCGTCGACATCGCCGCGCCTTGCCTCAAGCTCGTCAACAAGCGCGCGATGGAACGCGGCGTCACGGTGCACCTGT
>JAYQVF010000031.1:0-21645 GCA_038148335.1 Alphaproteobacteria bacterium
TCGGCCATCTGGTCTATGGCCGGCTCGACCGCATTCTCGACACGCGAAAGGGGCTCATCGTGTTCGGCGCGATGGCGTCGATCACGATCCTGCTGGTCCTTGCGCTGTCGCCGGGCATGCCGCTGTGGCTCCTGACGGGGCTGTTCGTCCTGCTCGGCCTGATCAGTGGCTATACTGTCATCATCACGACGCATGGCCGGGCGATCTTTCCGGAGCGCCTGGTCGGCCGCGGCATGAGCACGAACAATACGTCGGTCTTCCTGGGCGCCGCCGTCGTCCAGTCGCTGACCGGCCTCCTCATCGGTGCCTTCGAGACCGAGACGGGGGCGCCGTCGGAAACCGGCTTCCGCGTCATGTTTGGCTTTCTCGCGGCGCTGCAGATCGTGGCGCTCATCGTCTACAGCCGGGCCCAGGACCCCAAGCCCAGCGAGGACGCCGCCCGCCAGGCCGCGGGATAGCGCGACTTTCGGCGTTTACCCTTCCTTAACGGCCACGCCCCTATCCTCACCCTCGCTAGAACGGGTTTGCGGGATTTCCCCGCGTCCGCTCGACACAGAGGTAGGAATTGAATGGACAGCGTGCCCGCACTTGAGTTGGCCACGGCGATGCTCAAACAGGCGTCGCAACCTGGCGGACTTGAGGCCTCTCTCAAGGCGGCGGCTGATGTTCGGCAGACGGCCGATACCCTGGCGTCGCAGAACCTCCATCAGACCGGCAGGAGCGCGGAGCAAAATGCCGAGCGATCGTTTGGCCGGTCCCCGGAGGAACGTCCGGCGCCGATGGGCCTGGGACGTTATGTCGATCTGACCGTTTAGGACTCCTCTCTCATCTACTCATCCATCCCTTGGCGCCGCTCGAAAGAGCGGCGCCTTTTTTCGGCTCGGCCGCGCCCTGACTTGTGAACCCGGCGCGCCGGCATCCACCGCCTTTTTGCTCAACTTCCGTCGGGTGAGCGGCTAGATTTGTCCCAGGCCAGCGGGATTTGTGCGGAATCCTCTTGGGGGAGTTTGTTTGGACACCAAGGTCCAGCCGGCTGTGGCTGAGCGCGACCGCGCCCAGCTTCTCGAGAAACTGATCGATATCGGAACGGCCCTCTCGGCGGAGCACAACCGGGACCGTCTGTTCGAGCGAATTCTGCTCGAAGCGATGCACTTCTGCGGCGCCGACGGCGGCACGCTTTACCTGCGCACCGAAGACGACACGCTGGAATTCGCGATCGTACGCACGGTCTCGCGGGGCACGGCGGCGGGCGGCTCGACGGGCGTCAAGGCATCGTTCCCGGCGATCCATCTCTACGATGGCGAAGGTCGCGAAAACCGCTCCACCGTCGTCAGCTACGTGGCGCATAGCGGCGAGCTCATCAACATCCCGAGCATCGACGACGCGACCGGGTTCGATTTCTCGGGCACCCGCGCGTTCGATACGGCCAACGGCTATCGGTCGGTCTCGTTCCTGACGCTACCGCTTAAGAACAGCCGCAACGAGGTCATCGGCGTCTTGCAGCTCATCAACGCCCGCGACGATGACGGTACGGTCATCGCCTTCTCGCCGCGGATCGAGCCGCTGGCCGAAGCGCTCGCGTCGCAGGCCGCCGTTGCGCTCGAGAACCGCTTGCTGCTGGAAGCACAGCGCCGCCTGCTCGACTCCTTCATCCGACTGATCGCGGCGGCAATCGACGAGAAGTCGCCCTTCACGGGCGAGCATTGCCAGCGCGTGCCGGCCATCATGGATATGTTCGCGGATGCCGCCTGCGCGGCGACCGACGGCCCCTTTGCCGATTTCGAGATGGATGCGGAGGAGCGCTACGAACTCCATATCGCGTCCTGGTTGCACGATTGCGGCAAGGTCGCCGTACCTGAATACGTCGTCGACAAGGCGACCAAGCTGCACACGCTGTACGACAGGATCGAGACGGTCCGAATGCGATTCGAGATCGTCCGGCGCGATGCCGAGATTGCGTTTCTCAAGGCTTGCGCCGCACCGGACGCAGATCGAAAGGCGCTGCGCACAGCCTACGAGAGTGCCAGCGCATCGACAAGGACGTTCGCTTCATCGCCCAGACCAATTTTGGCGTCGAGGACATGCTCGAGTCCGACATGGAACGGGTGCGCGCGATCGCAGGAAAATACATCTGGACGGATTCGAAGGGCGTCAGCCAGTCGGTCCTCACCGACGACGAAGTGCGCAACCTCACCATACGGCGCGGCAACCTCCTCCCGGAGGAGCGCGCAATGGTCACCAACCACATTGACGTCACGATCGAGATGCTGGAGACGCTGCCGTTTCCGCGCGAGCTGGAACGGGTGCCCGAATATGCCGGCGGCCATCACGAGCGGATGGACGGCAAGGGTTATCCGCGCAGCCTGACCCGGGACGAGATGTCGATCCCTGCGCGCATGATGGCGATTGCCGATATTTTCGAGGCCCTGACGTCCCAGGACCGGCCCTACAAGCAGGCCATGAAGCTCAGCGAGACGATGGAGATCATGGTCGATATGGTCGCGAGCAACCACATCGATCCTGAGCTGTTTCGACTGTTCGTGCAGTCCGGCGTACATCTCCGGTTCGCCGAGCGATTCCTTGAGTCGTGGCAGATCGACCGGAAGGCGACCGACGCGGCGATTGCGCGCCTCGATCGCCATTAGAACACCAAAGTGTCGCGGCCCGGCACGGGAATGTGACGGGCGTTGAGCGGCAGGTGCTGTGACCGTGTCGGGCAAATCGCCTATAAGACACGCAGAACAGCCATGGTCCGGTTCCTGCATTGCCTGAAAACGTTGCCCGTGCGCGCCGTTGCGCTCGTGCTTCTTTGGGCTGCGCTGTGGACCCCGGCACTGGCCGCCGAGACGGCCTGGAACGACTACGGCCAGGGGCGGGTGCGACTCGTTTCGGCCACCGAGAATGCATCGGGCGAACTGGTGCTGGGTCTCCAGTATCAGATCGCGCCGGGCTGGGAGATCTACTGGCGTTCGCCGGGCGAGGCCGGCTTCCCGACCACGATCGTATGGGACGGGTCCGACAATATTGTCGAGCCGCGAATCGACTGGCCGCTGCCCCATCGTTTCGAGATCTTCGATCTCGAAACATACGGCTATACCGGTGAAGTCGTCCTCCCGATCGTGGCCCGCGCGAGCCGGGCGGGCGACGCAGTCGCCATACGCGCCGAGGTGAATTTCCTGACCTGCGAAGAGGTGTGCATTCCGCACACCCTGCCGGTTTCCCTGGATCTGCCCGCCGCCGGGGGAAGTGGGCCGCGCCTGTCCCAGCACGCCGCCCTCATCAACAAGTACCGCGCCCTGGTGCCGCCGCGCGACGACCGGCGTGGCCTGCATGTCGAGCGCGTCGACGTACTCCCGGGCAGGGAAGGTCAGCGCTTGCAGGTGGTCGCTCGCTCCGACCGGCCGTTCGTCGCGCCCGACGTCTTTGTCGAGGGACCGCCGTCGTTCGTGTTCACCAAACCGGCAGCACGGCTGAGCGACGGCGGCATGCGCGCCGTACTCAGCGTTCCCGTTGCCACGACCGCGCTTGCCGGCATGGAACCGCCCCAACTCTTGGGTACCGAACTGACGCTGACCCTGCTCGACGGCGAGCGGGCGGTCGAACAGACGCTGACCGCAAGCCTCGGAGCGGCCGACGAAGCGGCCTTCCTGCCGTTCTTCGCCATTCTTGCGCTGGCCCTGCTGGGTGGCTTGATCCTGAACGTTATGCCGTGCGTGCTGCCGGTGCTGTCGATCAAGCTGCTGCACGTCGTCGCCCATGGCGGCGGTGCGCAGGCCGCAGTCCGCCAAAGCTTCGTCGCGACGGCGGCGGGTATTCTCGCGGCGTTCGTGGCGTTGGCCGCAATTCTGGTCGGGCTGCAGGCCGGCGGTGCGGCCGTCGGTTGGGGCGTCCAGTTCCAGCAGCCTTTGTTCATCGTCGCAATGACGCTCGTCGTCACGCTGTTTGCCGCCAATCTCTGGGGCTTCTTCGAATTGCGCCTTCCGACGTGGCTGGCCGGTGCCGGCAGCGCGGTCGACGAGGACCGCCACAGCCTTGGCGGTGCCTTCGCCGGCGGCGTCTTCGCCACCGTTCTCGCAACCCCCTGTTCGGCGCCGTTCCTCGGCACGGCGGTCGGCTTTGCGCTCGCCCGCGGACCCGTCGAGATCTTCGCTATCTTCATCGCCCTTGGCCTTGGCATGGCGACCCCCTTCCTGCTGGTCGCTGCGGTGCCGCGCCTCGCTACCATGTTGCCGAAGCCCGGCCGCTGGATGATCGCCGTGCGCCGCGTGCTGGGCCTGGCGTTGGCCGGGACCGCCGTGTGGCTTGTTTCGATATTGGGTTTTCAGGTCAGCGCGGGTGCGGCCTATGGCCTTGCTGCCCTGATGGTGGCGATTCTCGGGCTTCTGGCGACACGGTCCCGCTGGCCGGCAGCGTTGCGGCCGGTGGCCCACGCGGCCGTCGTCGTCGTGGCGATCCTGTCGCTGGCGACGCCGCAACTCGCCTCGACGGTCGCCCCCGCGGAGCAGGTGGACGACAGCTACTGGCAGCCGTTCGATGCCGAAGCCATCCCGCAACTGGTGGCGGCGGGCAAGGTCGTCTTCGTCGACGTCACCGCCGAGTGGTGCCTTACCTGCAAGGTCAACAAGGAACTGGTGCTCAACCGCGGTGCCGTTGCCGCATTGTTGCGGAGTCCCGATGTCGTGGCCATGCGCGCAGACTGGACCAATCCTGACGAAGGCATTGCGCGCTACCTCGCGAGCTTTAACCGCTATGGCATTCCCTTCAACGCGGTCTACGGGTCGCTGGCGCCGAACGGTCTGGCGCTGCCCGAACTCCTGAAGGAGAGCGTCGTGCTGGACAGTATGACGCGGGCCGCCGGAAGAAATCTGGTAGCATCTGGTTCATGATCCCGCCGTCTCGCGCCGTGAAACGCCTGGTTATGCCGCTGGGCCTCGTCCTGGCGGCCGCGATTGCCGCCGTCCTGCTCGTCGGTCTCAAGGACCGGGCCGGCGGCCCGGAACTGGTTGGGCAGGTCAACGCATTCGCGCTCGATCGCCGCGCGGGCCACGACGTTGCGTGGCGCGACGCTGACGACAACCCGGTCGCTTTGGCCGACTTTCGCGGCAAGGTCGTGATGGTGAACTACTGGGCGACGTGGTGCGCGCCGTGCATTCGCGAACTGCCGTCGATAGACCGTTTGCAGGCGGCCCTTGCCGACGAGGAGTTCGCGGTCGTCGCGATCAACGTGGACCGCGGGGGCAAGCAGGTCGCGGAGCCCTTCGCCGAAAAGCTCGGCCTCGCCAATCTTGCGCTCTACGTCGACCCGCGCAACGCGACCGGCCGCGCAGTCGGTGTCAGCGTCATGCCGACCACCATCATCTACGACCGCCGCGGGAACGAGGTGGGCCGCATGGAAGGCGGCGCCGAATGGGATGCGCCGGAGGCCGTTGCCCTGATGCGTTGGTTCATCGATCGCGACGCGTGATCGTGTGACCCGGCAGCATCTCGATCTCCGCGGGCTCAAGTGCCCGCTGCCCGTGCTGCGCACCAAGAAGGCGCTCCGTGCCATGGCGCCGGGTGACGAGATCGAGGTGTTGGCCACGGATCCCGGCTCGGTCCGCGACTTCCGGGCCTTCTGCGACACGACCGGCGACGACCTGGTGTCCTCGGCCGAGAATGCCGGCGTCTACTCCTACGTTGTAAGGAAAAAGGCCTAGGTACGGCGGAACGCGACCGCCGCGAGCCAACCGGCGAAGAGCGCGATGACGATGGCGATCAGGCCATAGAGCGCCGGCTGTTCGTTCGCAAGATCGAAGATCGTTCGTTCCAGGCCCGCCTTGCGGATCGACAGGGTGCTCTGTTGGTTGTCGACAACCCGGCCGCCGCGCATGAGATAGACGTTGACCGAGTAGTCGCCTTCGGGCGCGTTGGCGGGAAAGACCAGCGACGTCCGGAACAGGTGGTTGCGGAAGCGCACCTGTTCCTCGTCGATGGCGAACAGGTCCTCGCGCGCCTTGTTGCGCAGGATCGCTTCGCGGAAGTCGAGCAGTTCCTGTCCGGCGAGTTGATGGGTTTCGCCGGCAATGGCGAAGTCGAGATAGTCGCCGCCGAGACGGTACCGGGCGCGCACAGTCGGCGGCGCGATGTCCTCGAGCGGACGGCTGGACGCCACGGCGTAGTAGGCGGGCACGCCGTGAAAGGTCACCGACTTGCGGTTCATCCAGATACCGCTGACGCGCGCCTTGCGCCGAACGACGAGGTCTTCGCGCGGTCCCTGCACGACCACCACGACGTCGCCCGGCCGGTCGATCGCGCCGAACAGGAGAATCTCGGTGCCCGTAAAGCTTGAGGTAATCGAGATCGAATCCTGCGACATGTCGGCGACCAGCGGCGGCTCGGCGGCCGCGACCGGTCCGGCGGCCAGCAGCGAAAAGCAAAGAAGGACAAGCAGCCGGGACGCCATCACTCCGTCACCAGGGGGCCGAGGGAGAAGAGGTCGCTCGGCTCGAAGATGAGGTCGACGATCAGCTTGGCGCACACTGCCAGCACGATCGCGCCAAGCAGGGCGCGCAATTGCTCGCCGCGCAGCTTCGAGCTCACGCGGGCGCCGAACTGGGCGCCGATGACGGCGCCGGCGAGGAGCAGGACGGCCAGCGCGACATCCACGGTCTGGGTATTGATCGAATGAAGGAACGTGACGTTGGCCGTGACGAAGATGATCTGGAACAGCGAAGTGCCGACCACAACCGAGGTCGGCATGCCGAGCAGGTAGATCATCGCCGGGATCATGATGAAACCGCCGCCGACGCCCATGATCGCCGCCAGGAGGCCGACGAAGAAGCCGACCAGGATCGGGGGAATGATGCTGATATACAGCTTGGACTTGTGGAAGCGCATCTTGAACGGCAGGCCGTGCGCCCAATAGTGCTGATGGGCCTTCTTGCGGTAGCCGCCCTTGCGGCTGCGCAGCATCAGCCTGACGCTTTCGATCACCATCAGCGTGCCGACGACACCGAGGAACACCACGAAGGAAAGCGAAATCACGAGATCGACCTGGCCGATCTCGCGCAGCAGCTTGAACAGGAAGGAGCCGACCGTTGAGCCCGCGAAGCCGCCAACGACCAGGATGAGGCCCATCTTGATGTCGACGTTATTGCGTCGCCAATGGGCGATGACCCCGGAAACCGAGGCGGCCACGATCTGATTGGCTTCCGTGGCGACGGCGACCGCCGGAGGCACGCCGATGAAGATGAGGAGCGGCGTCATCAGAAAGCCGCCGCCAACCCCGAACAGGCCGGAAAGAAACCCGACGCCGCCACCCATCCCCAGAACGAGGAAGACGTTCAGAGACAGTTCGGCGATCGGGAAATAAATCTGCATCTACGGCAATGTCTGCCGGCGTCCATTGCCGGACGCAGCGCCTGGAAAAACCACAGTAAGGATTTGGATTATGCTCTTGGGAGCCGCATAATGAAAGGGCTGGCGCTCGTCCCGCATTGCTTGATCTCAATTTCGCCCCGTCTTCCTTCCGGTAGTTTCGCCTCGTGCGTACCCCCTCCATCGAAACCTCGCCCCCGGTATCCGACCAGGTCAAAGAGACCACCTGCTACATGTGTGCCTGCCGCTGCGGCATTCGGGTGCACCTGAAGGACGGCCAGATCCGCTATATCGAGGGCAACCCCGACCATCCGGTGAACAAGGGGGTGCTGTGCGGCAAAGGGTCCGCCGGCATCATGAAGCAGCATTCGCCGGCCAAGCTGCGCAAGCCGCTCAAGCGGGTCGGCGAACGCGGCAAAGGCGCCCTGGTCGAGATCGAATGGGACGAGGCGCTGGAAATTGCCACCGGCTGGCTGTCCGAAATCCGCCGGACAGACCCTAAAAAGCTCGCCTTCTTTACCGGGCGCGACCAGAGCCAGGCGCTCACCGGCTGGTGGGCCACCCAGTTCGGCACCCTCAACTATGCCGCCCATGGCGGCTTCTGCTCGGTCAACATGGCGGCGGCCGGGCTCTACACCATGGGTGGGTCGTTCTGGGAATTCGGCGAGCCCGACTGGGATCGCACCCGCTATTTCATGATGTTCGGCGTTGCCGAGGATCACGCCTCGAACCCGATCAAGATCGGCCTCGGCAAGATCAAGGCCGCCGGCGCCAAGTTCGTGTCGGTCAATCCAGTGCGCACCGGCTATTCGGCCATCGCCGACGATTGGGTCGGCATCCGGCCCGGGACCGACGGCCTCTTCATTGCATCCCTGATCCGCGAGCTGCTGCTGGCGGACAAGGTCGATTTCACCTACCTGGCGCGTTACACAAACGCCGGCTGGCTGGTCATCCAGGACCCCGGCCATGCAGACGACGGCCTCATCGCTCGCGATTCGGCCGGTCGGCCGCAGTGCTGGGATCTGGCCATTGGCGGCCTGGGCGATGCGCTGGACGCGGCGGCCCGGCCGGCGCTGGTGGGCGAGCGCCGGCTGGCGGATGGCCGGGCGGCGGTTCCGGTGTTCGAGTTGCTTGCCCGGCGGTTCCTTGACGACGCGTTTGCGCCGGAGGCGATTGCCGAGACGACTGGCGTGCCGCCGGCGACGACCCGCCGCATCGCGGCCGAACTTGCACATGCCGCCTTCGCCGAAGAGATCGTGATCGACCAGCCGTGGACCGATTTTGCCGGGCGCCGTCACGACAGGATGGTTGGCCGCCCGGTCAGCTTCCACGCGATGCGCGGCATCTCCGCCCACTCGAATGGCTTCCATACCTGCCGCTCGCTGCATGTCCTCCAGGCCCTGTTGGGCAGCATCGATTGCCCCGGCGGCTGGCGGTACAAGCCGCCCTATCCCAAGGCGGTGCCGCCCGCGGTCCTGCCGACCGGTCCGGCTGCCGCGCCGGGCGAGCCGCTCAAGGGGCCGCCGCTGGGTTTTCCGCGCGGACCGCAGGACCTGCTGGTCGACGACGACGGCACGCCGCAGCGCCTCGACAAGGCCTTCTCGTGGGACGCACCGCTCGCCGCCCACGGCATGATGCACATGGTCATCCGCAACGCCTGGGCGGGCGACCCCTATCCGATCGACACGCTGTTCATGTTCATGGCCAACATGAGCTGGAACTCGGCCATGAACACGACCGAAACCATGGCCATGCTGACCGACAAGGATCCGGCGACCGGCGAATACAGGATTCCGCACATCATCTACAGCGATGCGTTCTATTCCGAGATGGTGGCCTACGCGGACCTGGTGTTGCCGGATACCACCTATCTCGAGCGCTGGGACTGCATCTCGCTGCTCGACCGCCCGATCTCCGAGGCCGACGGGCCGGCCGATTCGATCCGGCAGCCGGTCGTCGCGCCCGACCGCGACGTGCGGCCGTTCCAGGACGTACTCATCGATATCGGGGCCCGGCTCGGCCTGCCGGGCCTCGTGGACGACGGCGGCAATGCCCGCTATCCCGGCGGCCTGCGCGATTACATGATGTTTCACGAGCGCAAGCCCGGCATCGGCATGCTGGCCGGCTGGCGCGGCGACGGCAGCGGGCAGGGGACGGGTGCCCCCAATCCCGACCAGATCGACCGCTACATCGCCAACGGCTGCTTCTGGTTTGACGAGATTCCCGCAGAGGCGCGCTTTTTCCGCAACGTGAACCAGGCGTACCGCGCCTATGGCGAGCGCATGGGATTCCTCGATACCGCGGAACCGGTCATCGTTCAGCTCTATTCCGAGACACTGCAGCGCTTCCGGCTCGCGGCGATGGGACACGGCGCAAAACAGCCGCCCGACAGCGAGCGCGAACGCATCCTGACCTACTTCGACCCGCTGCCCCTGTGGTACATGCCGTTCGAGGAAGCCAGGGTCGACCGCACGGCGTTTCCGCTACACGCCCTGACCCAGCGTCCCATGATCATGTACCACTCATGGGACTCCCAGAATGCCTGGCAGCGCCAGATCCTCGGCAGCAACCGGCTCTACATGGCCCGCGCGCTCGCCGAGAAACTCGGCGTCGCCGATGATGGCTGGGTATGGGTGCACAGCCATCACGGCCGCATCCGCGTTCAGGTGCGCCTGATGGACGGCGTCAACCCCGACACGGTGTGGACCTGGAATGCGATCGGCAAGCGCCGGGGAACGTGGGGCCTCGACGCCGATGCGCACGAGGCCACCCAGGGCTTCCTGCTCAACCATCTCATCTCCGACGTCCTGCCGGATGATGCGCACGCCAATGCCGACCCGGTCACCGGGCAGGCGGCGTGGTTCGATCTTCGCGTGCGGATCGAAAAGGCGTCGGATGCGGAGGCCCGCGAAAGCTGGCCGCAGTTCGAGCCGTTGCCCGGCACCGAAGTCCGCGCCAGCGTTCCGGCCGTGCTCAAGTACGGCGCCGGATTCAGGAAGGCATCATGACCGACCTGCCGCGCAAGCCGCCGGCGAAAAAGCTCGGCCTTGTCATCGATCTGGACACCTGCGTCGGGTGTCATGCCTGCGCCGTCAACTGCAAGGAGTGGAATGCCGGTGGCTTCGCTGCGCCGCTCAGCGATACTGACCCCTACGGCGCGGATCCGGACGGCGTCTGGTTCAACCGCATCCACAGTTTCGAAACGGGCACCGGTTCGACGGGGCGCACCGTTCACTTCCCGCGCTCCTGCCTTCACTGCGACAACGCGCTATGCGTCACGGTGTGCCCGACCGGCGCCTCGTACAAGCGCGAGGAAGACGGCATCGTGCTCGTCGACGAGGATCGCTGCATCGGCTGCAAGTTGTGTTCGTGGGCCTGCGCCTACGGCGCCCGCGAATACGACGTGAGCGAAGGCGTGATGAAGAAGTGCACGCTGTGCGTCGACCGGATCTACAACGAGAACATTCCCGAGGCCCAGCGCGTGCCCGCCTGTGTCGCGACCTGCCCGGTCAGCGCGCGGCACTTCGGCGACCTCGCCGACCCGGCGTCCGAGGTAAGCCGCCTCGTCGCCGAGCGCGGCGGCCGCGAGCTGATGCCCGAACTGGGCTATGCCCCGGTGAACAGATATCTGCCGCCGCGCGCGCCGACCTCGCGTGGCGAATCGCTGACCCCGACGGTGACGTCGGTCGAGAGCAAGTTCCTCCAGTGGGTCGATCGCCTCCTGTCCTGAACGAGTTGCCGTGCATCCCGCCTATTCCGTCATCTTCTTCACCACCGCGTCGGGCGCCGGCTACGGCATCCTGTTTCTCGCCGGCGTGCTGGCGCTGGTCGACCGGCTGCCGCTGAGCGGCTGGTTTTCCTGGCCGCTGTTCGTCGTCGGGCTGGGGCTGGTCTCGGCCGGCCTGCTGTCCTCGCTGCTCCACCTCGGCCATCCTGAACGTTTTCTCAAGGCCCTGACCCAGTGGCGTTCGTCCTGGCTGTCGCGCGAAGGCGTCCTGGCGATCGTCGGATTCGGCCCCGCAGGACTGTTCGCGCTCGGCTGGCTGTTCGTGATCGACGACACACGCGACATTGGCTGGTTCATGGAGGTGCTCGCTGTTGCGACGGCGGCCCTCTCGGCGGTCACCGTCTACGCGACCTCGATGATCTACGCGAGCCTCAAGCCGATCCCGCAGTGGCACCGGCGTGACGTATCGCTGGGCTATCTGACCCTCGGCCTTGCAACCGGGGCGCTCCTCGTCAACGCCCTTGGTGCGTTGACCGCAACGACGACCCATCTGGTGCCTGCAATTGCCGTCGCCGCGCTCCTCGTGGGCGCGTTGGTCAAGCTTTCCTACTGGAACGCGTTACGCCGGCTTGCGCCGCGCGTCACCGCCGCCTCGGCGATCGGCGCAGCAACCGGCACTTCTGTGCGGCTGCTCGATCCGCCGCATACCGAACCGAATTTCCTGCAAAAGGAAATGGGTTACCGTGTGGCCCGCAAACATGCCGACAAGCTCCGGCGTATCGCGCTGGTTCTCGGCTTTGTTGTGCCGCTTGCCGCGGTTCTGGTGTCGTTCGCGACGGTGGGGCCCTTGACGGCATTTCTCGCCGTGGTTGCGGCCGTTTCTGGTGTGGCGGGAATCGCCGTGGAACGCTGGCTGTTCTTCGCCGAGGCGACGCACACCGTCACGCTCTACTACGGCGAAACTGCGGTCTGACCAACCCTCGTCCGACCGTCTGTCAAGCTGCTGTGGCAAACGGAACGCACACGGTGCGTTCCTCTTCGTTCGCTAGAAGCGGCGCGAGGCGCCGATCGTGATAGACGTTGCGCGGTAGGTGAAATTTGCCAGGCTGCTGTCGACCGTCGTGCGTTGGACGGTGCCAATGACGGTCCAGTCTTGCGTTACCGGGATGGCGCCGGTCAGCGATCCGCGCCATTCGTGGTCCTGGCGCTTGCGGTTGGCGTCCACCGTCGAATTCGGTGAGCGATACTGACTGGCGACCCGCGTGACGCTGCCGGTCACGCTGACCGGACCGGCGGCGAGCGCTTCGACGGGAAACAGTTTCGTCGCATTGACGCCCACCTGTAGTTCGCGGAAGGCATTGAAGGACAACTTGGCCTCCTGTGCGGCGGCTGCGACGTTGAGCCCGACCTGCAGCGTCTCGCTCAGGACATAGCTCGTCTGCACCGAGAGCGACGACTCCGGCCCCGTCTGCTGCGAGGCGGTCGTCCGGTTGGAATCGTTGCGGAAATGCTCCGACTTGTGCTCGACGTTTGCCGTCGTGCGCAGGCGCTGGCTGAACGGCAGAACCACGTTGAACCCGAGGCCGACGCTGAACTGGTACCAGGAGTCCTGGAGGTAGACCATGTTGCCCAGGACATAGGGCTTGGCGGTCGCGCCTTGGACGAGCGTCTGGACGAACGGGCCGCGTACGCCCGACTGAGCCTCGAGAAAGACAATGTCGAGCTGCTTCTGGCGCCGTTGCTCGGAGACATAGAGAGTTCCGCTGCTCTCGAGCAGTTCGCTGCGCTGGGTCAGCAGGTCGTAGCTGTGGTTGATCTGCGCCGAAACGAAATAGTTGTTGTCGGTCTTGTTGGTGAACTGGTCGTCGAGGGTCGCAGCAACGCCGTTGGCCACCACATTGGGGCTGTTGGGGCCGGCATTCGCGTTGTCGGAATGGCGGAAGCCGAGAAAGATCGACCCGCTCAGGTTGCTGCGGCTCAGCCGATTGTCGATCTCCGCCAAGAACGTATCGACCCGATCGAGAACTTCCTGCGGCACATCGGGCGTCTCGCGGACGCGCGTGAGATAGGAGCGGGCGATCGCGTAGGAGCCGATACGGAAATAGAGCACGCCGAGTTCGAGACGGACGCGCGGGAGGTCGGGGTTGATCAGCAGCATTCGTTCGAGCGCGCTGATCGCGGCCTCGAAGTTGCCCTTCTGAACCGCGAGTTCGGCAAAGCGGAACGACTTGTCGAGATTGCCCGGGTCTTTGAACAGTTCCTGGAAGGCCTTGCTATAGGCCTCCTCCAGAGCCGGATCGTCGACCTGGTTTTGTTGCGCATGGACCGGCGACGCAAGGGCGACACCCAGCAGCAACAGTGCAGCGAAAAAAAACTTCGCCAAGTGTTTCGTGTCGGCTCCCAAAACCTACTGACCCTTGCCGTCCACTCCGCAGGCGACTTTATCGCAACCCTGCCCGATGACGGCAAGTCTGCTGTTTCCAATGCACTATGGGGAGACCTTAAGGTTAACGCCCGAGCTCACGAGGTGCGGGCCGAGGCGGCCGGACAGCCACAGGAAATACATCCGGAAATCGCTGACCAGCGACCAGACCGGATAGGTGAACGTCGCCGGCCGGTTGCGCTCCACGAAGGCGTGTCCAGTCCAAGCGAACCCATAGCCTGCGACGACGCCGGCCAGGATGAACCACGGATTTCCGGTCACGATCAGGCCAACCAGGCTCGCAATCGCCAGCGTTGACCCTACGTAATGAAGGCCCCTGCTGGCGGGTTTTGCATGTTCGGTGAGGTAGTAGGGCCAGAAGTCGCGGTAGCGCCGGATTTTCGCGGCCATGTCCTGACCCCTGACTCAAATTGACGTTTACGTTAACGTAACTTATGGTGGTACGATGGAAGAAACATACACCATTCAGCGACTGGCGAAGGAGTTCGGGGTTACCTCCCGCACCCTCCGTTTCTATGAGGCCAAGGGCCTGCTCCACCCGACGCGGAGCGGGATGAATCGGGTTTTCAGCCATCGGGACCGCGCCCGCCTCAAACTCATCTTGCGCGGCAAGCGGCTCGGGTTCAGCCTCGCCGAGATCAAGGAAATGATCGATCTCTACAATCTCGGCGACGGCCAGGTCGAACAGTTGCGCGTGACGTTGGAAAAAGTGCGCCGCCGGATCGAGGAGCTTGAGGTCCAGCGGCATGATGTCGACGCCGCTCTGGTTGAACTGCGCGACGGCTATAGCCAGATCGAAAAGATGCTGGCGCAAAAGGGCGTGTCGAACAAAGAGGCTGCCGAGTGAAGTACCAGCGCGCGGTTCGCGGGCAGAACTTCTACGCACTGGACGTCAATCTCCAGCGCGTTCTGAAGGGCTTGCTCGGTGACCGGTACGCGCGCTGGGCACCGACACTCGACTCGTTTGGTGCCTGGGTCGGCGACGAGGTGGATGCCCAGGCGCATCACACCCACAGGAATGCGCCGCCGGTCCTCGAGGCCTATGATCGCGACGGCCAGATGGTCAACCACATCCGCCACAACCCGTTGTGGGATCAGGTGTCGCGCGAGGTCTACGAACGCGGCGCTATCGGCCTCAACTACGGTACCGAGCCCGCGCCCTATCTCGTCACCTTTGCGATCGGGTATCTGCTCTCCGAAGCCGATGTCTCGTTGCACTGCCCGGTGACGATGACCGGCGCGGTCGCTTACGTGCTGGATCGTTTCGGGCCGCCCGAACTCCGCAAGCGCTATCTGTCGCAACTTGCCCGGATGGACGGCGGTGCGCTCACCGGCGGTACCTGGGCGACGGAACTGCACGGTGGCAGCGACGTCGGCGCGACCACGACGGTTGCCCGGAAGGTCGGTGACCACGTCGAACTCACCGGCCTGAAGTGGTTCGTCAGCAACACCAACGGCGGCATCGCCGTCGCGACGGCGCGCCCGGAAGGCGCCGAAGGCGGCTCGAAAGGTCTCGGCCTGTATCTGGTGCCGACTCATTTGGACGACGGCACGCCGAATGCCTTCCGCATCCGCCGGCTCAAGGACAAGCTCGGCACCATCGGCGTACCGACCGGCGAAGTCGATCTCAACGGAACCTGGGCGCTCGAAATCGCGCCACCGCCGGCCGGCTTCAAGCTGATGATGGAGGCACTGGGTTTCAGCCGCATTCACAACGCCGTCGGGGCGGCCGGATTGGCGCGCCGCGCCTTCCTCGAAGCGGTCTCCTACCTCAGCCATCGTGACGCCTTCGGCGCCAACGTTCTCACCTATCCGATGATGCAGGACGAGCTCCTCGACATGCTGGTTCGGGTCGAGGCCGGCACGGCGATGGCGATGGAAGCGGCCCATGCGCTCGATCTGGCGCACGCCGACGGCTTGACCGACGACACCGCGGCGCGCGCCTGGCTGCGTCTCGCCACCGCGTTGGCAAAATACCAGACGGCAGAAGATGCCAACGTGCTGGCGCGGGCTGCGATCGAGCTGATCGGTGGCAATGCCTATACCTACGACTATGCGACACCGCGTCTGCTGCGTGATGCCCAGGTGCTGACCGTCTGGGAAGGGCCGGCCAACATTCAGGCGCTCGAAGTGCTGCGGATGATCGGCAACAAGGCGCCGGGTTTCGAAGCGCTCAATACGCGGGTCGAGGCCGCCGTCGCAGCGGCACCGGACAGCCTGGCCGATGTCGCGCAGCGGTTGCGCGGCGCGATGCAATCCTGCCGCGACGCGGTGGCCTATGTCCGCAGCGACGCTGCGGAGGCCCAACGCAACGCACGCCGTTTGATGGTCCTGCTGGCGGACACTTTCGGCGGGGCGCTTCTGTTGCAAGAGGCGACACGGGATCTGGCCGAGGGCGATGCGCGCAAGGCGCTGGTCGCGCGGCTCTATGTCGACAAGCGGTTCCCGGAAAGCGTCTCCCGTGGCATCGGCCCGGGCGGCGACTGGGTGCACCGTCATTTTGAAGCGTTGATCGGCTACGAACCGATCGACGCCGACCGTCATCTGCTGCGCGCGGTCGGTTGACCGGCACGGCGAGAAACAAGGAGAAGACCATGAAGAATGTCGTGATTGCGGGATACGTCCGGTCGCCCTTCCACTTTGCGCGCAAGGGCGAGCTCGCCAAGGTCCGTCCCGACGAGATGGCCGGGCAGGTGGTTCGCGCGCTGGTCGAGAGAACCGGCGTCGATCCCAAAGATATCGAAGACCTGATCATGGGCTGCGCCTTCCCCGAGGGTGAGCAGGGCTTCAACGTGGCGCGCATCGTCGACTTCCTGGCCGACTTGCCGATCACGGTCGCCGGCACGACGGTCAACCGCTTCTGCGGCTCGTCGATGCAGTCGATCCACATGGCGGCCGGGGCGATCCAGATGAACGCCGGCGAGGTTTTCGTTTGTGCCGGGATCGAGTCGATGTCGCGCGTGCCGATGGCCGGGTTCAATCCGTCGCCCAGCCCCAAGCTCTACGAGACCCATCCCGAGGTCTACATGTCGATGGGAGAGACGGCCGAGAATGTCGCCAAGAAGTATTCCATCGACCGCAAGCGTCAGGAGGAGTTCGCCGTGCTCAGCCAGAAGAAGGCCGCGCAGGCGCGCGAATCCGGCAAGCTCGCCGATGAGATTGTGGCGATCGAGCAGGGCAATCTGCGGGTCGAGCGGGACGGCTGCATCCGTCCCGATACCTCGGTCGAGGGCCTCGCCGGTCTCGATCCGGCGTTCCAGGCCGGCGGCACCGTGACGGCCGGAACATCGTCGCCGTTGACCGACGGTGCATCGGCGGTTCTCGTGTGCAGCGAGGACTACGCCAAGGCGCACGGCATCGCGCCGCTGGCACGCATTCGCAGCATTGCCGTCTACGGTTGCGCACCGGAGACGATGGGCATGGGTCCGGTCGGGGCGACCAGGAAGGCGCTCGACCGCGCCGGCGTCACGATCAAGGACATCGGCGTCGTCGAGCTCAACGAGGCGTTCGCTGCCCAGGCGCTGGCGGTCATGGACGAGGCCGGCATGGATATCGAAACCGTCAACATCGACGGCGGCGCGATCGCGCTCGGCCATCCGCTCGGCGCCACCGGCGCGCGGATCACCGGCAAGACCGCCGCGCTGATGAAGCGGGAAGGCAAGGAACTCGGCCTCGCGACGCAGTGCATCGGCGGCGGCCAGGGCATCGCCACCGTTCTCGAAGCGGCCTAGGGATCGCGGACCGGCCTCGCGCCGTCCATTTTTCGCGTAGGGAAGACGAACGTCGGGGTGCGGCGGGCCGCACCGAGGACGAAGAGGAAAGAATGAGCGAAATCAGCAAAGTCGCGGTACTCGGTGCCGGTGTCATGGGATCGGGGATTGCCGCCCAGGTGGCCAACGCCGGTATTCAGGTCGTTCTGCTCGATATCGTGCCCAAGGGCGCCGACGACCGCAGCGCCATCGCCAAGGGCGCGATCGAGAAGATGCTCAAGACCAGCCCGGCGCCGTTCATGCACAAGAAGAACGCCCGGTTGATCACGCCCGGCAACCTCGAGGACGATCTCGGGCTTCTGGCCGACTGCGACTGGATCTGCGAGGCGGTGCTCGAAAACCTGGACGTCAAGCACGACGTCTACAAGAAGGTCGACGCCCACCGCAAGAAGGGCGCCATCGTCACCTCCAACACTTCGACCATCCCGCTGGCCAAGCTGCTCGAGGGGATGTCCGACGATTTCGCCGGCGACTTCGCGGTCACCCACTTCTTCAATCCGCCGCGCTACATGCGCCTGTTCGAACTCGTTGCCGGCCCCAGGACGAAGCCGGCCGTGATCGACACGCTGCGCGCCTTCGGCGACGTGCGACTCGGCAAGGAAGTCATCGACTGCAACGACACGCCGGGCTTCATCGCCAACCGCATCGGCATCTTCTGGAGCATGGTCGCGACGCAAAAGGCCTACGACCTCGGCCTGACCGTGGAGGAGGCGGACTCCGTCGTCGGGCGCCCGATGGGCATTCCCAAGACCGGCATCTTCGGCCTGATGGATCTCACCGGCATCGATCTCAAGGACCACGTGCTCGGCTCGATGGCCTCGCTCCTGCCCAAGGCCGATGCCTTCCACGGCGAATTCAACACGTCGCACCCGCTCAACGCGCTGACCGACAAGATGGTCAAGGACGGCTACACCGGGCGCAAGGGCAAGGGCGGTTTCTACCAGCTGATCAAGAACGGTGCGGAGCGCAAGAAGGAGGCGATCGACCTCAAAACCGGCGAGTACCGCCCGAGCGTCAAGGCCCGGCTCGGCAGCGTCGAGGCCGGCCGCAAGGGGCTGCGCGCGCTCGCCGAACACGAGGACCGCGGCGGGCAGTATGCCTGGGCGGTGCTGTCCAACGTGCTCAAGTACGCCGCCGACCTGATTCCGGAAATCGCCGACGACATCGTCGCCGTCGACAACGCGATGAAGGCCGGCTACGCGTGGAAATTCGGTCCCTTCGAACAGATCGACCAGCTCGGCACGGCCTATTTCGCTGAACGTCTCGCCAGGGACGGGCTCGCCGTTCCCGAAATCGTCAAGGTCGCCGACGGCCGGCCGCTCTACCGCGAGGAAGGGGCAAAGAAGCAGTTCCTCGCCCTCGACGGCAGTTATCAGGACGTACCGGTCGGCGACGGCGCCTGGATGCTGGCCGACATGAAGCGCGGCAAGGAACGCATCGCCGGCAACGGTTCGGCCAGCCTGTGGGATCTCGGCGACGGCGTCGCCTGTCTCGAGTTCCACAGCAAGATGAACTCGATCGATTCGGGCACCATCGAAATCGTCAAACAGGCCGCCAAGATCGACAAGAAGGGCTTCAAGGCGCTCGTCATCGGCAGCGACTCGGAAAACTTCTCGGTCGGCGCCAATGTCGGCCTCGGCCTGTTCGCCGCCAACACCGCGATGTGGCCGGTGCTCGAAATGAGCATCAAGGAAGGGCAGGACGCCTATATGGCGCTCAAGTACGCGCCGTTTCCTGTCGTTGCGGCGCCGGCCGGGATGGCGCTCGGCGGCGGCTGCGAGATCTGCCTGCACTCGGATGCCGTCCAGGCCCATGCCGAGCTCTACATGGGGCTGGTCGAGGTCGGCGTCGGCCTGATCCCGGGCTGGGGCGGGTCCAAGGAAATGGTCCTGCGGCACGTCGCCAACAAGAAACGCCCGGGCGGTCCGATGCCGCCGGTCGCCGAGGCGTTCCAGACCATCGGCCTCGCCAAGGTCTCGAAGTCCGCTGCCGAGGCGCGCGACCTCCTGTTCCTGCGCGACGGCGACGGCATCACGATGAACCGCCGCCGCGTCCTGGCCGACGCCAAGAAAAAGGCGCTCGACCTCGCCAGGGACTACAAGCCGCCGGAGAAGGACATCGAGGTTTCGCTGCCGGGTCCGGCGGCGCGCGTCGCGCTCGACATGGCGGTCAAGGATCTCGCCAAGGCGGGCAAGGCGACGCCGCACGACGTCACCGTCTCGAACGAACTCGCCATCGTGCTCTCGGGCGGCGATACCGACGTGACCGAGACCGTCACCGAAAAGGACCTGCTCAAACTGGAGCAGCAGGCGATGGCGCGACTGTTCAGGAACCCGCGCACGCTCGACCGGATCGAGCACATGCTCGACACCGGTAAGCCGCTCCGCAACTAGACGCCAACGAGGATACCGACCATGCCGACCTATCAGGCGCCCCTCGCCGACATGCGCTATCTCCTCAACGACTTCCTGGAAATCGGCCGCTACGACAACCTGCCGGGCTTCGCCGACGCCAGCCCCGACGTCGTCGATGCCATCCTCGAGGAGGGCGCGAAGCTCACCCAGGAAGTGCTGCAGCCGCTCAACCAGTCGGCGGACGAGGAAGGCTGCCACTGGTCGAAGGACGGCGTGACCACGCCCCAGGGCTTCAAGGACGCCTACAAGATGTTCGTCGAGGGCGGCTGGACGTCGCTGACCTGCGAGCCCGAGCACGGCGGCCAGGGTCTGCCGATGGTGCTGGGCATCGCGTTTTCGGAAATGATCATCTCCTCGAACATGTCGTTCGGCACCTATCCCGGCCTCGCGCGCGGCGCCTACGAGGCGATCAAGCGCTCGGGGTCGGAGGAACAGAAGGCCAAATACCTGCCCAAGCTCGCCAGCGGCGAGTGGGGCGGCACCATGAACCTGACCGAGCCGCACTGCGGTACCGATCTCGGTCTGCTGCGCACCAAGGCCGAGCCGCAAGCCGACGGCACCTACAAGATCACCGGCACCAAGATCTTCATCTCGGCCGGCGAACACGACCTCACCGACAACATCATTCATCTTGTGCTGGCGCGCCTGCCGGATGCGCCCGAAGGCGTGCGCGGCATCAGCCTGTTCATCGTGCCCAAGTTCCTGGTCAACGACGACGGCTCGCTCGGCGCGCGCAACGGCGTCGCCTGCGGTTCGCTCGAGCACAAGATGGGCCTCAAGGGCTCGGCCACCTGCGTGATGAACTACGACAACGCCACGGGCTACCTGATCGGCGAGGCCAACAAGGGCATGCGCGCGATGTTCATCATGATGAACGAGGCGCGCCTCGGCGTCGGCGTGCAGGGGCTCGGCCTGTCCGAGGTCGCCTACCAGAACGCCGCGACCTACGCCAAGGAACGCATCCAGGGGCGTTCGCTGTCGGGTGTCCAGTACCCGGACAAGGCGGCCGACCCCATCCTCGTCCATCCCGACGTGCGCCGCATGCTGATGAACGCGCGCACCTTCAACGAAGGCGCCCGGGCGCTGGCCATGTGGACCGCGCTGCACATCGATCTAGCCGAAAAGCACCCCGACGAGGCGGTGCGCAAGGACGCCGAGGACCTCGTCGCGCTAGTCATGCCGGTGGTCAAGGCCTTCCTCACCGACACCGGCTTCGAGAACGTCAACCTCGCCCTGCAGTGCTACGGCGGCCACGGCTACATCCGCGAGCACGGCATGGAGCAGTTCGTGCGCGACGCCCGCATCACCCAGCTCTACGAGGGCACCAGTGGCATCCAGGCGCTCGATCTGGTGGGGCGCAAGCTGCCGCAGGGGACGGGCCGCCTGCTGCGCCAGTTCTTCCATCCGGTCGACCAGTTCATCCGGGACAACGGCGAGGACAAGGAACTCGGCCCGCTGGTCATGGACCTCGCCAAGTCGTTCGCGCGGCTGCAGCAGGCCACCGCCTGGATCGCCGAGAACGGCCTCAAGGACCCGATGCAGGCGGGCGCCGCCAGCGCCGACTATCTGAAGATGTTCGGCCTCGTCGCGATCGCCTTCATGTGGGCGCGCATGGCCAAGGTCAGCGCCGCCAAACTGGCGGACGGCGCCGCGGACAAGGCGTTCCACGAGAACAAGCTGAAGCGCGCGCGCTACTACATGGCCAAGGTGCTGCCCGACACATCGTCGCTGCTGTCGAAGATCATGGCCGGGGCCGAGCCCCTGATGGCGCTCGACGAGGACGCGTTCTAGACGTTATCGACCTGGCGGCGTCCGATGCCGCCAACCGCAAGGCGGTGCGATGCCCTGCAGGCCGTCAGTTCTGATTGTATTCGGGAGGGTGCGCGCTGCGGCGCCTGGAACCTGGTAGGGCGGCAGTCGGCTGTCCGCCGCCCC
>JAYQVF010000032.1:0-21160 GCA_038148335.1 Alphaproteobacteria bacterium
TGGCTCGCCAAACACGGCGTGCACGACGTTGATACTTCGCAAGGAATGAGGTTCGGCACCTCGCACATGGCGATCGTGGCCGCCAGTGACGATCTTGGCCTCGCCCTTGGCCGCGGTGCACTGGTAGAGAACGATCTAAGAAGCGGCACGCTGATCGCGCCATTCGGCGTCGATCAGTCGTTCGTTTTCGATTACCAGACGGTCGGCCTACAGGCGGTCATCGAGGAGCCCGATGTAGCGCTGTTCCGCGAATGGTTGGTTGAAGAGGGCCAGCGATCCTCAGCAAACAGGCTGGCAACCGCCGCCGCTAGGACTGCTTCGGCAGACGCTCTACCAGATCATTCTTGAGGACCTTGCCCTGGGCGCTCTTGGGCAGGTCGTCGATGAAGAAGATCGCCTTCGGCACCTTGTAGGGTGCGAGGCCGCTTCGGCAGTAGGCGATCAGGTCGTCTGCCCCGATTTCCGACTTGGCAACGACGAAGGCAGCAACCTCCTCGCCCAGATCGCGCGATTCCCAAGCCACAACGGCAGCGTCATGCACCGCCTCGTGCTTGCACAGAAGATCCTCGATCTCGGCGGGATAGATGTTGATGCCGCCGCGGATGATCATGTCCTTCACGCGGCCGACGATGAACAGGTAGCCCTGATCGTCGATCTTTCCCAGGTCGCCGGTGTAATACCATCCATCCCGGAACAGTTTTTTTGTTTCTTCCTCGTTGTTGTAGAAGCCATCCGGCAGCCACGGGGCGCGCTGGCGGATGCGACCAACCTGATCGGTGCCGAGCGGCTCGTCGTTCTCGTCCACGACCTGGAACTCGTTGCGGTAGGCGGCGCGACCAACCGACGCGGCCTTGTCGGACGGCGCGTAGGGCGGCAGTACGGCAACAGCACCACCCTCGGTCGAACTGAACAGGTTCACGAAGCGCGGACACAGGCGTTGCTTGATCGCCTCGCGCTCGTCGCCGTGCAGGATCGACCCACTGGAAATCAGAATCCGCAGGTCGGGAAACAGGAGCGCATCGTCGTCCGCAATGGCGAGCAACCGACGGGAAAGCGTCGGGACCAGGAAGAGCGAGGTGACCTCCATCCGGTTCACGGCATCGGCCAGTTCTTCGGCCTTGTAGGGCGGCGGATGCATGTAGACCGTCGCGCCGAAATAGAGATTGGAGATGGTGAAGCCGCGGCCGCCGCCGAAATAGAGCGGCGTCGCCAAGATGTTGCGGTCGTGCTCGTTGAAACCGAGATCTATCGCCTGCGACAGAAAGCGCAGCGCCATCTGGCGATGCGTCACAAGCGGTCCTTTGGGAATGCCGGTCGTGCCGGAAGACAAGGACAGCCAGAGCGGGCTGTTGATGTCATTGGGGAACGGCCCCTCGCCGGATTGCCGGGCGACGGCAGCATGCCAGGCATCGTCGACGCACAGCGTCTTGATGCCGCCGACTGGCGCATCTGCAATCACCGCCGCGGCGCCGAAGAAACCGGCAATGCGGCTCTTTTCCTCTTCGGTCCAGCGGATATCCATGGGCAGCAGGATGCCCCCCATGCGGATAAGGCCGAACATCGCGACGATGTGGTCGACAGTGTCGGGCATCGAAAGGCCGACGATGTCGCCGGGTTTGATCCCCTGGGCCGCCAGATGATTGGCCGTTCGGCGCATGCCTTCGTCGAGCGCTGCATAGGTGACGACGTTGCCGTTGCGCTCGATCAGCGCCGGGTGATCGGGACGGCGTTTCGCGTTGTGGCTGATGCCGTCCGCGACATGGAGGATCGTTTCGCCGGTCATGATTCCTAGAGCTTGTAGATTCGTTTGACGTTGTCGCGCAGGAACAGCCGGAGCGATTCTTCTCGCAAGCCGAGTTCTTCGACCTCCTTGCGGGTCCGCTCGAAGTCCAGCACCGGAAAGTCGGTCCCGAAAATGACCTTATGTTTGCCGTAGGTGTTGATGTAGTGGACGAACTCCTGCGGCCAGTATTTCGGGCCGTGCGCGTCGGACCCGATGTAGACGTTGTCGTGTTTCCAGGCCATGGCGATCATCTCGCTGGTCCATGGAATGCCGACGTGGATGCCGATCAGCACGAGTTCGGGAAAATCGCAGGCGACGTCGTCGAGCGTGATCGGGCGTCCGGTGCTGCGCAGGCGACGTTCGGGATTGTAGACGAGCGACTGACCGACCTGCATCTGGATCGGGACGTCGAGTTCTACGCACTTGGCGTAGAAGGGATAGACCCGCGCATGGTTGGGCGGCATGTCGAACCAATGCGGATACCAGTGCGCGCCGACGAAGCCCAGATCATTGATGGCGCGCTCGAGTTCCTTGACGCCTTTCATGCCCTGGGTCGGATCGATACCGGCGAGCCCCTTGAACCGATCGGGGTGCGCCTTTACCGCCTCGGCGACGAGCTCGTAGGGGATGAATGAGCTTCCGGGAAGTCCCATCTGGCCGCTCTTGTTCGCGATAAGAAACGACATCTCGATCCCGGCCGCATCCATGCGGCGCAGCATCTCCTCATGGGTGATGCCGGTGTAGGTCTTCTGCTCGACGCCGATCTTGCCGACGAAGAAGTCCTTGTTGGTGTTGGGGCGGTGGCTGTTGGCCTCGTCAGTCCAGATGTTGACCACCGCGTCGATGGCCTTGATTGCATAGCTCATGATCGCCGTTCCCTTCCCTCTATAGACCGACTTCGCGCGCGATGATGTCGCGCTGGATCTCGTTGGCACCCTCGCCGAAGGTGTAAAGGCGCGAATCGCGCCACAGACGCTGCATGTCGCTTTCGATCGCGTAACCCGCGCTGGCGAGCAGCTGCATTCCGTGATGCGTCACGTATTGCAGACACTCGGAAGCGACCATCTTGGCTTGCGCCGCCTCCTTCCGACAACGCCGTCCATGGTCGATCATCCAGGCCAGGTGATAGAGGACGAATCGCGCCTGGTCGACGCGCGTCTGCATGTCCGCAATCTTGTGGCGAACGGCCTGGAACTTGCCGAGGGGGCGGCCAAACTGGACACGTTCGTTGACATGCGCCACCGCGATGTCGACCGCACGTTGCGACTGGCCGATGGCATTTGCCGCCTGGCCGGACCGGCTGTATTCGAGCGTCGACATCAGGTGTTTGAAACCATCGCCCTCGTCACCCAGCAGCCCATCCTCGGGCACGAAAACATCCTCGAAGGCAATGTCCCATGACGTCAGGCAGTTGTTTCCGACCTTCTGAAGCTGGGTCATGTGAATGCCCTCGGCACCGCGCGGCACCAGCAACATCGAAATGCCCTTGTTGCCTTCCGATCCTTCGGTGGTGCGGCAGGCGGTGACGATGTAATCGGCGACATTCGCGCTGCTGATCCAGGTCTTGCGTCCGTTGACGATCCATCCGCCGTCGCCACGACGTGCCCGCGTGATCAGTGCCCCAGCATCGGTTCCGGCGCCGGGCTCGGTCAGGCCGAGCGAAAAGCGAAGGTCGCCGGCGATAATTTTTGGCAGAAGGGCCTCGCGCTGGGCTTCGGATCCGTAGGTCAGCACCGACATGCCGCCAAAGCCGAGCGTCGTGCCGAACAGAGAGCCAGCCATCGCCCCGTGATAGCCCAGGCGCTCGTGTGCCACGGCTACTGTCTGCCACTCACCATCGAGGCCGCCATAACGTTCCGGAAACGGGATCGCCAACAAGCCTAATTCGGCATAGTGCTTCAGGAGAAAGTCCGGCGGCTCGTGCGCCTGGTCGCGACGCCTGATTTCTTCCGGCGGAAGATGTTGCGCCAGCATGCGATCGATCGAGTCGAGCAACGCTGATTGTTCGTCGGTCAGACCGAAATCCATACAACTCCTCCGGAGAAAATCAGACCGGCGCTTCGCCACCCTTGCGGGCGAAGTTGCGCCACACATAGACCACTCCGACCATGCCGACGATCGCGAGGCCCGCCATGATGGCCAACCACGTCAGGGGGTGGGTCGCGTGAAAGACGATCTGGCCCATGTACTCGAAGGCGGCTGCAACCGCGATGACCACGCCCCAGCCAACGAAGAGGCCGGTCGATGTCACCTCGCTAGTGCCACCTGCCCCTTCGCGGTCCGTCATCAGGGACCGGGTCAACTCGCTGATGTCTTTCGGTCCGGCAACGGCCTGTGCCTCTTCACCTTCCTTGGCGAGACGCGATTGCACCATGCGCTGGGCGATCCGGCCGATGCGCGACGAAGGACCGCTCTGGGCGCGTTCCTCGCGACGGCTGTGCACCATCTGGTCCGAGGAAGACGGGCGCTTGCTCCACCAGTAGTTCAGCGCGGAGCCGACCGCGAACAGCGCGATACCGAGGATGTCGGTCTGAAGTTCCGGAACGATAAGGAAGCCGGTGGCCAGCAGGAAGAACGGCCGCTGCCACATTGGCAAGAAGCCAAAGAAATAGCCGGTGAAGGTAATCGCCAGCGACGACAGGCCGAGGAAGGCCGTGCCGCTGACCAGGATGACCTCCCACCACGGCCCCTCGAGCAACAGGGCCGGGCCATAGATGAACAGGATCGGCAACAGGAAGGAAGCCGCGCCGAGGCGGGTTGCCTGTACCGCCGTCGCCATCGGCCCGGTGCCGGCGAGGGGCGCAGCGGCGAACGCCGTCAGCGCAATCGGCGGCGTGATATTGGAAATGATGCCGTAGTAGAAGGCGAAGAAGTGCGCCGCGATGTCAGGAATCCCCGCCCGAGTCAGGATCGGAATGACCGTCGCGACCAGCGTGATGTAGACCGCAGCGGCGGTCATCCCCATACCCATGATCAGCGCCATGAGAGCCGCAACGATCAGCAGAATCCATATCTGCCCCCCGGACAGCTCGACCGCGGCCTGACTGATCTGGAAGCTCAGGCCGGTGGCGAAGATGCTGCCGATGATGATACCGGCCGCCGCCGCCGTCGCCGAAAGGCCAACGGTGGCACGTGCGGTTTGCTCGATCGAATCGGCGAGCCGCAGCGGCGTCATGCGGTTGGTCCGCTGTAGCAGAGCGAGCAGGAATGTTGCGAGAATGATGACGATCGCCACGTAGACGATCGAAAATCCCATCAGGAGCGCGACGATGATGAGCACCAGCGGCAGGGCCAGATACCCCTGGCGCCTGATGATCGGCCACGGACTTGGCAGGTCTGCCTTGTTCATCGTCGCGAGACGCAGCTTCTTCGCCTCGAGATGCACCGTCACGAAAATGACGACGTAGTAGAGGATCGCCGGAATGGTCGCTGCGAGAATGATCTCGAGATAGGGACGGTCGAGAAACTCGGCCATGATGAACGCGACCGCGCCCATCACCGGGGGCATGATGATGCCACCGTTCGACGCTGCGGCCTCGACGCCGCCAGCAAACGCCCGCTTGTAGCCGAGGTGGCGCATCAGGGGGATCGTGAAAGCGCCGGTCGTCATGACGTTGCCGATCGAACTGCCGGACAGGCTGCCCATCAGCGCCGACGAGACAACCGCCGCCTTGGCGGGTCCACCGGTGCGGTGGCCGAACAGCGCAAAAGCGAGACGGGTGAAGAACGTGCCACCGCCCGTGATGTTGAGAAGCGTGCCGAACATGATGAACAGAACGACGAACTGCGCCATGACGGCGACCGGTATGCCGAAGATCCCGTCGCTGCCCAGCAACAGGGTTTCGGTCAGCCGGTTCCACGATGCCGGCGGGCCGTAGAAGATGCCCGGTGCATGATTGGCGAATTTCGCGTGGACAAGAAACAGGACGCAGATCGCAACAAGGATCGGACCGACGCTTCGGCGTGCCGCCTCAAGCACCAGGAAGGTCATCACCGCGGCGGTGAAGTACTCAGGGAACCCAAGCTGAAAACGCCGGAAGTCCCACGTTTCCAGGTAGACGATGAAATATCCGGCGATCCACAGAGAGCCCGCAATGAATGCGAGATCGACCAGCGTACCGACGGCACGCATCGCCGGCGTTCCATCCTTGAATAGCGGGAAATAAAGGAACACCAGAGCCAGTGCGGCTGCGACGTGGAGCGAGCGAAAGAGGATCGACTCCGGCGGCCCGTAGAAGCCGGCGTATAGGTGAATGAAGACGTAGAACGCGCCGATGAAGGCAATCGTCCATCCCCGCCACTGCCGGAGGGCCGATGCGTCGCCGTAGGCGATATCTTTGATCATGCCAGCGCGATCTGATGCAGAAGCCCCGGGGCACGGGGCCCCGGGGGTTCTCGTCAGGCTAAGTGAAGCAGGCCTGGGTGCAGACCTACATCATGCCTTTTTCTTTGTAGTACCGCTTGGCGCCTTCGCAGACCGGCACCTGGTTATTCGAAAGCGGATCGTTCTTGCCGATCTCTTCCGAACCGCCGAACAAGCCATGGAATTCCTTGGCCTGCTCGTTCATGACCTTGGTGACCTGATAGGTCAGTTCCTCAGGCAGCTTGGCGCTGGTGACGAGCTGGTTGACGTACCACGGCACCTGGACGTCCTTGTCCTGGCCCTTGTAAGAGCCCGCCGGCACGACGCCGCGGAAGATGCCGGGACGGATCTCGGCCAACTTGGCCAGCGCCGCATCGTCCCAGTTAATCAGATGGAAGCCCGGCGAATTCTCGAGCTGCAACATCAGGCTGTAGGGCACGCCACCGGACATGAACGAGACGTCGAGGCGGCGGTCCTGGAATGCCTGGACCGTATCGCCATAGCCGAAGGACTCCAGAATCGTGCCGTCCTTTTCGATCTGCTCGATGTCGACGCCATGCGCTTCGAGTGCCGGGGAGATCAGGTTGTAGAAGAAGCCGGTCTTGGAGCCGGTCCAGATGCGATACTTGCCCTGACCCAATTCCTTGAGGCTCTTGATGCCGTCGGTCTTGGCGATCGCATAGAGACCCGACCCGTAGAGCGTCATGATGTGGCAGACGTCCGGCGTCTTGATCGGCACCGTCGACAGGCCATCGGCGATCCGCTTCACGTCGTAGGTGTAGCCAATCTTGTAGTCGATTTCGCCGTTCTGCAGATCGATCTGCGCCTTGACCGAGTCGCCCGATACCGCCGCACCCTGATAGTTGGGCACGTTCTTGGTGATCAGTTCCGCCAACTTGGCGGCGAACAGCGGATAGGTTCCGGCAAGGCCGCCGTTGACCTTGAGCACCTGCTGGGCCTGCGCCGAACCGGTGACGATCGATGCGGCGAGAACAGCAGCACCCGCCACGCCGAACAGTTTCTTAATCTTCATTGATATCCTCCCTTGGTAAGAAGCGTTCTTAATTGCACGCCAAGAACGGTGTCCATCCACCAACGTGCAGGCTTCCCTCGTATTTTGTTCCACAATTCGTGCTGCGACACCACTTTTAAGTCATCAATCCATGACCAAAGCGTCGGTGCCACCGTGACGCGCACGAACGACGGGTTACTTGAGGAACAGGCGAATAGCGACGAACGGTGCCGAAAAGAGGACAAGGTGCACGAGAAAGCTAATGACCGCGACCTGGCCGTCGTAAATGGACCACAGCGCGACGGCGCCCAACGCCGAAAGCACCGAAAGGACAAATGCGCGTTCGACAGTGGGGGCCGCGATTTCCCAGCGCGTAGGGCGTGGCACCTCGGTGAGAAACGCCTGGAAACCCTGATCGTCGATAGCGCCGAAGCGCCGCCGTGCGGCCGTTTCCTGCGGATAGGTGGCGACCAGGCCATCGGGATAAATCAGCAGAGAAGGAGGCGCACCGCGTCGCCGTCGGCGCGACGGATGGTGCAACGACAGCCCCTCCTTTCCATTGCGTCGCGCCAGGCGATAACCGGCCGCCAGCAAGGCGTCGATGCGGGCATAGGCGGTTGGCGAAGGGGCGTCGGTCGTGGTCACGGCGGCAGAAGTATTGCTAAGACCGCGAAACAACACCAGCGCCCTATTTCAGGAAATGCGGCAGCGCGAGTGTAATCGCCGGAAACGCGATGAGCAGCGCGATTCTGACCATGTCCGACGCCAGGAAGGGCATGACCCCCAAGAAGGTGTCTTTCAGCGAGACATCTTTCGCTGTCGAATTGATCACGAAGACGTTCATTCCCACAGGCGGCGTGATCAGGCCGACTTCGACGACGATCAGCGCGATGATGCCAAACCAGATCTTTAGATCGTCAGCAGGCATGGCGAAATCCAGACCGGCAATGACCGGCCAAAAGATCGGTACGGTCAGCAGGATCATCGCGAGACTGTCCATGACCGTGCCAAGCGCGAGATAGATGACGACGATCAGCAGCAGGATCACCATCGGTGACAGGCCGCTGCCGCCGATGATTTCGACCAGATCTGCCGGCATCCGCGACAGGGCAAGAAAGATGCTGAAGAAATCGGCCCCAAGCAGGATGAGGAAGATCATCGCGGTCGAGACGGAGGCTGCGACCACGCATTCAACGAAACCGGCGACCCGAAGACCGCCGCGCCACACCGCGATCACAAAGGTGCCGAATGCCCCTACGGCGGCCCCCTCCGTCGGCGTGAACACCCCGAAATAGATTCCGCCGATGACGCCGCCAAAAATGAGCAATACGGGCCATGTCGCCGCCAGGGCGCGCATCCGCTCGCGCCGGTCCGACCGGTTGCCGACCGGGCCGGCCAACGGATTCAGGCGGACATAGATGGAGATCGTCACGACGTAGCCGAGCGCGGCCAGTATTCCAGGCACCAACGCCGCCTGGAACATCGTCACGATGTTGGCCTCGACGGCGATGGCGTAGATCACCAAGACTACCGACGGCGGAATGAGAATACCCAACGTCCCGCCGGCGGCGAGGGCACCCGTCGCCAGCGAATCGGAATACCGGAAGCGTTTCAGTTCCGGCAACGCCACCTGAGCCATCGTCGCAGCGGTCGCCAGCGAAGAGCCGCAAATCGCGCCGAAGCCAGCGCAACCGCCGATCGCCGCCATGGCGACGCCGCCGCGCCGGTGACCGAGAAAGGTGTTGGCCGAAGCGAACAGCGCCCGGCTGAGCCCGGCCTTGCCCGCGAACTGGCTCATCAGCAAGAACATGGGAATGATCGACAGGTCGTAGTTCGCAAAGCGCCAGTACGCCGACGTCTTGACGTAGTTGAGCAACGGCGCCCACCCGGCAATGGACACATAACCGCCAACGCCGACAACGATCATCGCGACCGCCACAGGAATGCGCAGGACGAGAAGCGCGAGCAGCGCCGCAATCCCCGCCAGCGCAATTTCGAAGCTGCTCACGGTAGTATCTTGCGCAGGTCGGCGAACGCCGTATAGGCGCAGCAGGCGGCCAGCAAGGCGCTCGAAGCAATGGCAAAGGGAAACGCATACCAGATCGGCAAGCCGACAATGTGCGTGACCTCGCCGTAGCGCAGCATTTCGGTGGCCCCGAGGTACATCCGCCACGCCAGAACAGCACCTATGACGCCTAGGAGAGCGCTGCCCAGCAAATCGAGGCAACGCTGCAGCCACGCCGGCGCCCACGACAGGAACAGATCCACGACGACGTTGCCACGCTGCAGATGGGCATAGGGCAAGAAGAGGAAAACGGAAATCGCCGTGCCGATCGCAGCCAGTTCGAAATCGCCGTAGATCGGGCTCAGGAACAGCCAGCGGCCGAGAACGCTGACCACCGTCATGACGGTGACGACAGCCATGATGGTCCCGCCGATCAAGACAAATGAATAGGCAACGACAAAGAGCAGGCGACCGACCGGATCCCCCGGTCGCGCAACGTCATTGCCCATTCGGGAAAAGTTCCTTGTGGGATAGTTGCGACACGTCGGCGCGCTATTGATTGTATTTCTTGAGGAGAGTCCGGGCCTCGGCCACGAGCGCCGCGCCGTCGCGGCCCTTGCCATTCATCTCCTCAATCCAGCGATCGATGACGGGCTTTTCAACCATTGCCCGCAACTTGGCGACTTCAACGGGAGGCAGAGCGTAGATCTCGTTGTTGTTCTGCCGCGCGACCTCGACGCCATCCGCCTCAGCATCATCCCACGATTCGCCGATCCAACGCGCAACGTTCATGCCCGAGTTGTCGTCGATGACCTTCTTGAGGTCGTCAGGCAATCTGGCGTAACTGTCCTTGTTCATCGCTATGATGAAAGTCGAGGTGTTGATCCGCCGGAACATTGGATCATCGAGTTCGGTGTGATGGTGGACCAATTCCGCCACCTTCAGGGGCACAGTGACCTCGAAGGGAATCATCACGGCGTCCACCACCTTTCTCGACAGCATTTCCGGAATCTGCGGAACCGGCGCCCCGATTGGCACCGCTCCCATCGCCTCGATCAGCCAAGCGCCCGTCCGGGTCGGCGTGCGAATCTTGAGGCCTTCGAGGTCCTCCACCCTGTGTATCGGATCGCGCGAATGAAATAGCTGTCCCGCGTGCACATGCATCGCGATGATCTTGTACTCGGCATACTCCTCGCCGTGGCGTTGCACGAATTCGTTGAGCGCCATGGTCGTCGCGACAGCGCTGCTGTGCATGAACGGGAGTTCGAACACTTCGGTCATGGTAAACCGTCCCGGGGTATAGCCTGGGAGCACCCAGGCTATGTCCACGATTCCGTCACGAACCTGATCCATCAGCTGCGCGGGTGTCCCACCGAGCTGCATCGCGGGATACATATCGATCTTGATGCGCCCCTGAGACTGCTCCTCCACGATCCTCGCCCACGGTTCGAGCATCTTCTGCGGACCATGCGATGCGGGCGCCAGAAAATGATGCAGCTTGAAGGTAAATTCCTGTGCTTGTGCGGTCGCAGAAACTGCCGGCCCCGCGAGGGCAACGGTTGCGGCAAGCGCCAACCTGAGCACCAAGAACCTCATCAGAACGCTCCTCATATCTACGCGGGGCGTCGCGTTGGCGACGCCGGATTGAACACAGGTCTCCGGAAGCGGGCGCGATGGTCTTGTCATCGGGCGCCAAACGCAAGGGGCAAGTCGCCGCGCACCTCTCGAAAGAGCCGGGCCGCCGCTGCTAAAGGCTCACCCGCGGGAGTGGCGGCTTGCCGAGAACCAGGTCGGCCGCCTTTTCACCGATCATGATCGAGGGGGCGTTGGTGTTGCCGCTGGTGATGGCCGGCATGACCGACGCGTCGGCGACGCGCAGGTTTTCGACGCCGCGTACACGCAAGTCCGAATCGACGACCGCGCCCAGATCGCTTCCCATGCGGCACGTCCCCACGGGATGATAGGCAGTCGACGCGTTTCCACGAATCCAGTCATCCAGCGCCTCGTCGCTTTCGATATCGGCAGCTGGCGCAATTGGCGTGCCACGGAAAGGGTCGAACGCTGGCTGATGGGCGATCCTGCGCACAAGGCGCAGCGCGCGGCGCAAGGTCACGAGGTCTTCCGCATCGGACAGGTAGTTCGGCTCGATACGCGGCTTCTCCAGAGGGTGAGACGAGGTCAGCGCGACGCGACCGCGGCTGCGCGGCCGAAGCTGATAGGCATGGATGAGGAAGCCGTGTTTCGGGCGAAAGGCCACGATTCGGTTGAGCAAACCCGGCACCAGCGACACCTGGACATCAGGGACATCGAGATCGTCCCGAGTCTTGAGAAAGGCGCAGCCCTGAATGGGGATCTGCGCACCAGGGCCGGACCGAAGCAGGGCCGCGCGCAGAAAGGCAAGCGCCGCCTGGTCGGGCCGCATCAGGAAATTGAGCGATACCGGCTGAAGACACTCAAAGGAGCTATAGACGCCGAGGTGGTCCTGAAGGTTCTCGCCGACCTCGGGTGCGTCATAAACGACGGGAATGCCAACACGGCGAAGCGCGTCGGCTGGCCCGATACCGGACAGCATGAGGAGGACCGGCGAATTGACGGCCCCTGAACTAACAATGACTTCCCGATTTGCCCGAATGGTATGCGATTCGCCGAACCGGTCGTACTCGACGCCCACGACGCGACGGCCCTCAAACACAAGGCGACGGACCAAGGCATCGGTGACGATCTCGAGGTTGGCTCGGTCGCGGGCGGGCGCGAGATAGGCCCTTGACGTGCTTTGCCGCCGGGCACGCTCGATGGTGAAGTCGTGAATACCGAATCCCTCCTGCGACACGCCGTTGAAGTCTTCGGTAGATGGAAACCCCGCTTGTGCGCCGGCCGCGAGAAACGCCTCGTTGAGCGCTCCGTCACGGCGCGCTTCGGTTACACGGAGCGGACCGGCCGTTCCACGATACGGCGACCGTTTCGTCGCGTGCGTTTCCATGCGCTTGAAATACGGAAGCACGTCCTCGTAGGACCAGCCCACGGCCCCCGCCTGCCGCCAGCCGTCGAAGTCGCTCGGCAAACCCCGAATGAACGTCATGCCGTTGATCGATGACGAACCGCCCAGCAGCTTGCCGCGCGGCCAGTGAATGGAGCGACCCGCCAGGTTGTCCTGCGCGGCTGTATCGTAGCCCCAATTTAGCGACTTCATTGTAAACAGCAGCCGCGTCATGAACGGGATCGGCACGAAGGGGTGCCGGTCACGAGGTCCCGCCTCGATCAGCAACACCCGATTGGCCGGATTTTCGGATAGCCGATTGGCAAGGACGCAGCCGGATGACCCGGCCCCTATCACGATGAAGTCGGCGGTTGTCACTGTTGGCAAGACTCCAGACTCGGCTTCATTCAAAAGCCTGGCCACACTCTAGTGGCTGTCCGGATACGGGGAAACTTGTCAAACGCCTTTAGTTTGGGTCGAGGTAACGCTGCCAAAGGCCGCTGCGAAACTTTTTCAGAACGCGCTGCGCCATCGCCTTATCGGCCAGGGCATCGTTCAGTTCCCGCTCGTAGTCGAGGAACCCCTCTATGTCGCGAGTGGCACCGGAGGTATCCGCAAACCCCATGTTCCACTCCTCGAATTCCTTGCCGGCGATACGGTCACGCAGCAGGAGCTTGAACTTGTGATGGCGGGGGTCCTTCTTGATCCTGGCTACGAGCGCATCGACCCTGTCTTCCGGTCCCTCAAGGACCTGTAGAAATGAACCATCGTGGTAGACGAGAAGACCGCTGATCCCCTCGGCGCTGTTTCTTTCACGCGCGACCGCGAGGATTTCCGCCAGTTCCTCTGGAGGGAGTTTCCGCACCGCGGCACTCGCGTAGATGACTTGCAACAGGGGCATGTCGGCCTCCATTCAATCTTGCATATGGCTAGCCAGGGGCGAGGCGCACCTTTTCCTACCCTGTAAAGATGGAACGTCGAGGCGTCGGCAACAAGCCGGTCGAACCCCTACCGGACTAAGGGAGGTGCCTGCGAGTTGGGCCAGAGACCGCCGCGGCGTCGACGATCACGTCGCGCAGATAGCTGGCAAACGACGAGCGTACGTAGATCCGGTAGGATGCCATCGGTTCGAAGCACTGCAGAATGACCTGGGCCTTCGCCATCAGCGTCTGGACACAGGTGCCAGCACCGAGACCGGACAGGTCGAAGGGTGAGAGCGCGGAAATGGTGTCGCCGACATCGCGCCCGCCAATGTCGAGGGCCACGCGATTCGAAGACACGTCGACGATCGACACATGCACGCCAGCAAGGCCTTGTTGAAGACCCGCCAACGCGTCATGCAGCCGTTCGAACGGGCCGACCAGAAGCCACTCGTCGGGTCCTAGTCCCAGCGAGGTCCAGCCGTCTTCGGAAGCGCTTCGATTCGGCGCATCCGCGAGCGGAAAGCTCGGCGCGCCCTGGCTCAGTCGCGCTGCCAACTCGATTGCGTTGCCCCGCAGGTTGATCTGAGCCTGTTGCGGCGCGATCTGGATTCGCAGGCCGTCGCCGTCGGGCACATTCGTGCCCATCCCGTCGAGCGCGCCGATGAGCTTGATCTCAGCCATCGCGCCGCGCTCCGTCAGGATCGTAGAACACGGTCGAGGCAATCCGTGCCGGCATGGCGCGGCCGTCCGCGACGGCGTAGACAGTCTCCCCTTTTCGGTCGAAGCCGCCGCGCACAAGGCCGAGCGCGATCGAACGGTCGAGTGCCGCGCTCATGTAGCTCGACGTGACATGTCCCTCCATCGGGACCGGTTGCTCCTGAGGCAGCCGGATCATGCCGACGTTGGCCTCGCACACGATCTGCGCCCCTTCGGGAAGCACCGTTCGCGGATCCAGCGGCAGCAGCCCAACGAACTGTTTGCGGTCAGCGCGCACCGTGTCGCTTCTGAACAACGAGCGCTTGCCCAGGAAGTCTTTCTTCTTCGACACCGCCCACGACATACCGAGGTCGATCGGCGTTACCGTTCCGTCGGTGTCCTGACCAATGATGGGGTAGCCTTTCTCCGCGCGCAGGACGTGCATGGTCTCGGTGCCATAGGGCGTGATCCCGTACGAAGCGCCAGCTTCGTTGATGGACTCCCAGACGTGGGCAGCCGCTTCCCATGGGATATTCACCTCGAAACTCAGTTCGCCGGTGAAGCTGATCCGGAATATCCGCGCGTCAATGCCCGCGACCCTTCCGGTCCTGTAGGTCATGAAGGGGAAAGCCTCGGCGCCAAGGTCGACATCCGTTGCGACGCGTTGGAGGACCTCGCGCGCTTTCGGTCCTGTAACAACGATCGTCGACCAGTGATCGGTCACGGACGTGCAGTAGACCTTGAGACCCGGCCATTCCGTCTGCAGCCATTCCTCGAGCCAATCGAGCACGGCTGCGGCGTTGCCGGTCGTCGTGGTCATCAGGTAACGATCCTCGGCGAGGCGCGTCGTCGTCCCGTCATCGAACAGCATGCCGTCCTCGCGACACATCAGGCCGTAGCGGCACTTCCCGATTCCAAGAGTCGACCATGTGTTGGTGTAGATGCGATCGAGAAAGGCACCAGCGTCGGGGCCCACGACCTCGATCTTGCCGAGGGTCGAGGCGTCGAGCATTCCGACACCGTTGCGCACTGCCAGGCATTCGCGACGGACGGCATCATCCATCCCCTCGCCCGGCTTCGGGTAGTACCAGGGCCGCTTCCATTGCCCGACGTTCTCGAAGAGCGCGCCGTGTTCTACATGCCAGTCGTGCAGCGCCGTCGTCCGAACAGGATCCAGCAGGTCGCCCTTGTCGCGGCCGGCGAGTGCCCCGAAGGTTACGGGAAGGAACGGCGGCCTGAAGGTCGTCGGCGCGAGGGTCGCCAGATCCGCGCCGGTCTCGGTCGCCACGATACCTAAGGCGTTGATGTTGCCCGTCTTTCCCTGATCGGTGCCGAACCCCGTCAGGGTGTAACGTTTGACGTGTTCGGGATGGGTGAACCCCTCACGCAACGCCAGCGACAGGTCGGCCAGCGTCGTGTCGTTCTGGAAGTCGACATAGCACTTGCGCGCCTTGGCGCCCTGAACCGGCACCTTCCAGAAGGCCTGGATGGGCGCCGGCTCGTCGGTCTCGAACCGCGGCTCGTCGATGGGCACCGTCTTTCCAAGGGCGCGCGAAGCGGCACCGCCGGCAAGGATGCCGCTGCGAACGGCCGCAGCCGGCGTTGCGGTACCGGCGAGAGCGCCAGCGCACAGCGGGTCGTCATCGCGCGGCCGCGGCACGAATCCCGCCACCGCGTCGTCGTAGAAGAGCGGGCCGCCACGCTGAGCGAACAGATGGACCGCCGGGGACCAGCCACCCGACATCATGATCGCATCGCACTCGATGGCGACCGAAGCGCCGCCATCGAGGGGCGCGACGGCGGCATGCCGGACCGCAGCCCGACCGGAAACATCGAAGACCGCGTGACCGGCCAGAATGCGAATACCGGCCCGCCTTGCCGACGCGATGGCCGGGCTGTCGGCCCGCCGTCTGGTGTCAACGATGGCGGCGACGGACGCGCCAGCCGCCTTGAAAGCAATGGCCGTCGCGTAGGCACTGTCGTTGTTGGTGAACAACAAAGGCGCGCGACCGGCAAGAACGCCATAGCGATCGAGGTATGCCTGCGCCGCGCCGGACAGCATGACACCCGGTCGGTCGTTGTTGGGAAACACCAGGGGCCGCTCGATCGCGCCGGTGGCGAGGACGATCCGCTTCGCCCGGATCAGCCAAAGCCGCTGACGAACGCCGGCGCGCGCACCGGGCGATACGTGATCGCTCACGCGCTCGACGGCGGCAACATAGCCGTTGTCGTACGCGCCGAATGCCACTGTGCGCGTCAGCACCTTCGCGCGCTCCTCTACCGCCGCCACCGCCGCATCGACCCACGTCTGGACGTCGGCGGCGCCGGAATGCCTTCCGAGCCAGGGCTTTTCCTCGACCACGACGACGCGCGATCCCGCGGCACAGGCGGTACGGGCGGCCGCCACACCGGCCGCACCACCGCCTACCACCAGGACGTCACAATGTAGGGTACGACGATCATAGGCATCGGCGTCGGCATCGGCCGGCGCCTTGCCGAATCCCGCCATCATGCGGAGCGCCGGTTCGAACACGCGGTGCCACAACATGGGATTGGCGAAGAAGGTCTTGTAGTAGAACCCGGCCGGCAGGAACCGTGAGAGAAGCCCGGCCGCGGACAGAACATCCCCACCAAGAGAAGGCCACCGGTTCACACTGCGCGCCACCAGCCCGTCATAGATTTCCACCCGCGTCGCCAGCGCGTTGGGTTCGGCAAAGGGACCTTCGTCAATCTGAACGAGAGCGTTGGGCTCTTCGAATCCGGCCGACAGGATGCCGCGCGGCCGGTGCGATTTCAGGCTTCGCCCAACCACGCGGACGCCGTTCGCGAGGAGTGCCGATGCCAGGGTGTCGCCTGCGAGGCCGACATAGGAATGCCCGTCAAACGTGAAAGGGACAAGACGGGTCGGATCGACGGCCGAGCCGCCCGCGACCCTCCACCGATAGGCGGGTTCGATGCTGCGTGCGCTCACGTCACGTCCCCATCGTCAGATGGCGGATCGCCCATCTGATAGACGCGACGAATCTCGTGCGTAACGGTGTGACGCTCGACGTTGAACCAGCGCCGGCATCCGGCGCTGTGCACCCAGCGTTCCGCGTACCAGCCTTTGGTATTCTTGCGCATGAACAGGTAGTTGGCCCAATCCGCGTCGCTCATCTCCGCCGGTTTCTCGGGGCGGGCGATGTGCGCCTCGCCGCCCGCGTGAAACTCGCACTCGTCGCGCGGGCCGCAGTAGGGACACTCGATCAGCAGCATCGCGTCACCCTAGTGCGCCACGGCGGCAGCGCCGTGCTCGTCCACCAGCGCCCCGCTAGTGAAGCGATCCAGGGTGAACGGTGCCGCCAGGGGGTGCGGTTCGTCGCGGGCGATCGTGTGGGCAAAGACATGCCCGGATCCCGGCGTCGCCTTGAAGCCGCCGGTCCCCCAACCGCCGTTGAAATAAAAGCCGCGGATCGGCGTCTTGCCGATGATCGGCGAGGCATCCGGACAGACATCCACGATGCCGCCCCAGTTCCTCATCATCTTGAGCCGCGAAAAAACGGGAAACAGTGCGACCAGCGCACCCATCTGCCCCGTGATCACGGGGAGGCTTCCGCGCTGCGCATAAGAATTGAAGGCGTCGATCCCGGCACCGATGACGAGTTCGCCCTTGTCCGACTGGCTGACATAAACGTGCACCGCGTTCGACATGACGACACAGTCGAGGACGGGCTTGATCGGCTCGGACACCAACGCCTGCAGCGGGTGGCTTTCCAGGGGAAGGCGAAAGCCCGCCTTCTCTGCCATGACGGAGCCATGCCCGGCGACGACGATGGCGACCTTGGGCGCCCTGATCGCGCCGCGCGTGGTTTGGACGCCAACGACCGCGCCATTCACGATGTCGAAGCCCGTGACCTCGCAGTTCTCGATGATGTCGACGCCCCGCGCGTCGGCAGCCCGGGCAAATCCCCAGGCGACAGCGTCATGTCGCGCTGTCCCCGCGCGACGCTGCAGCGTGGCGCCGAGAACGGGATAGCGCAGCGAAGGATCCGTATTGAGAAGCGGACAGAAATCCTTGACGCCTTCGGCGTCGAGCCATTCGGCGTCGACGCCATTCAACTGATTGGCGTAGACGCGGCGGCGGCTGTCGCGAACCTCCTGGAGCGAATGAGCAAGATTGAGTACGCCGCGCTGGCTCAGCATCACATTGTAGTTGAGGTCTTGGGAAAGGCCTTCCCAAAGCTTCAGTGCGTGCTCGTACAGTGCCGCGCTCTCGTCCCACAGATAGTTGGAGCGCACGATGGTCGTGTTACGCGCGACATTGCCACCACCCAGCCAGCCCCGCTCGAGCACTGCTACGTTGGTCAGGCCGTGGTTGCGCGCAAGGTAGTAGGCAGTCGCCAGACCATGACCGCCGCCGCCCACCACGATGACATCGTATTGGGCCTTGGGCGCAGCGGCGCGCCACTGACGCCGCCAGCCAGCATGGCCGGAGAGCCCCTGGCTGAGAAGAGAGAACGCGGAGAAGCGCTGCAAGGCAGCCCCTGCCCTTCTACTGATTGTGGCCCGACGTCCGGTTCAAGTAGTCGACGCACGTATCGACCGATTCGACATCGGCAAACTTCGAATCGATGTCGTAAAGGTTCCAGGCCACCGCGCCGGGTACACGGTCGCCAATGCACTCCCGCACCGCAATGGTCCGAAACCCGTCGGCAAGGCCGTCACAGATCGTCGTGCGCACGCAGGCCGTCGCGGTAACCCCTGTGACGACGATGGTATCGACGCCGCAACTGCGCAGATAGCCTGCGAGCGGCGTCCCATGGAACGAACTCGCGCGCTTTTTCATCATGACGTACTCGCCTTCGATCGGCGCGATTCGGCTGTCGATCTGCCAGAGGTGCTCGTCAACGAGTGACACGGCCTCCATCGGGATCTTGCAGTGCCACAGGCCCATGTCGGTATGGGGATCGTTCCGATCGGGCATCTGGTAGGCGGTGGTGACATGGACGACGACGTGTCCCTGCCTGCGGCACGCTTCGAGAAGACGCTGCATCCCAGGGATGATCTCATTGTCCATCTTGTCCTGGTCGCACGTGAACGGATTGCCCGGACGGGTCCAGGCGTTGGCCAGATCGACGCTGATCAGCGCCGGCTTCTTGCCGAAGCCGATCCGGCGTCGGAAGCCCCGCTCTTCGTAGATCTTGGTGGAGGCATCGAAGGCTTCCTGCAGCACCGCGTCCAAATTCTCGAGCGTCATGTGAACTCCGAAGGTAGGTGGGGACGGGTGACGATAGACCCCAGAGTGATATCATGTGAAATATCAATGATGCATTGATTGGTGCACTATCGTAATTAATTGCCATGGTCGCCAACGTCGAAATCCGCCATATCGAGGCCTTTCGAATCCTGGCCGAAACGCTTCATTTCGGCCGGGCCGCAAAACAGCTCAAGATCAGTCAGCCGGCCCTGAGCCGTACCATCGGTCGACTCGAAGACGAACTCGGCGCCAGCCTGTTCACACGCACCACCCGCGAGGTCTCGCTGACCGACGTCGGCCGCGCCCTCTTCGAACGCGCCCCCGACATGATCGAGTCGTTCGCGCGCAATCTCACGGATGTCCAGCGCGCCGCGTTGGGAGAAACCGGCCGGCTGACGGTGGGCTACATGGACTTTGCGATCAACGGCGCCATTCCGGCGCTGGTCAACCGGTTTCGCGTCGCCGAGCCGGGTATCGGCGTCGAACTCGCCTACATTCCAACGATACGCCAGCGCCAAGCCTTGCTTGAGGGAGCGCTCGATCTCGGTTTCCTGATTGGCCCTTTCGCGGGCGACGGCATCGAGACCATCGAGGTCGAACGCGCATCCCTGGTGGCGCTCCTGCCGCAGCATCACCCCCTCGCCCGCGCGCGCAAGGTGACGCTCGATCGCCTTGCCAACGAATCCTGGGTTCTTGGTGCACCGGAACCGTGGCAGGCCTTCCGCAGCATCGTCTTCGATCTGTGCGCCAGACACGGCTTTGCGCCGCAAATCGTGCAGGAAGCATCCAACAGCGACGGAATCTTCGGCCTGGTCGCGGCCGGCCTCGGGGTATCGCTGTACAGCGCGTGCGCCCGCAACATCCAGCGTCGCGGCGTTACGATCAAGGATCTCGATACCGCGTTTCACCTGAGTACGGTCGCAGCGTGGCGCCGCGACAACGCGAACCCGGCGGTTCGCCGGTTCGTCGCGATGCTGCGCGGCTAGCGCAGGATGCTGGAGCCGCCGTCGACCACGATGACCGAACCGGTCATGTAAGACGAGGCATCGGAAGCCAAGAGAAGCAGGACCCCGTCGAGTTCGCGGCGCTCGCCCACGCGCGCCATGGGGATGCGCTCAAGCCGGCGACGGCGATCGTCGGGCGTACGTTTCAGGTCCTTCCCCAGTTCGGTATCGAACAGACCCGGCGCGATCACGTTGACCCGAACCCCCATAGGGGCGAGGGCGACAGCCATCGATTTGGTCAGGTTGATAAGCGCCGCCTTGGCCGCGCCATATCCCGGCGCCAGGGGAAAAGCCGCAAGCGCCGCCACCGAGGAAATATTGATGATAGAGCCGCGGCCGCGCGCCGCCATCCGCCGGGCGACCGCCTGGGCCATCAGCCAGGCCCCATCCAGATTGGTGTCCAGAACCCTGTCCCAGTCCGCCCGGGTCTGCTCGAGAAAGGGCTTCGGCACCGACGTGCCCGCGTTGTTGACGAGGACATCGATCGGACCAATCCCCTCTTCCACCTGCCCAACCGTATCGAGGATCGACTCGTCCTCGGCAACATCGCACGCGAGAACGTCAATAGCACCGCCGCCCGCGCGGACGATATCCCGCAGTTGCTCAAGACGATCCATACGCCGTGCGACGGCCACGACCCGAGCCCCACGGGCGGCAAGCACCTCCGAGAAATGCCAGCCGAGGCCACTCGAAGCACCGGTCACCAGAATGATGCGACCGGCGACATCCAGCAGCGGGGCGTCGGGCGAATTCGCCACGCCTACTTCTGTGCGCTCAGGACATAGGTCGCGGCGGCGACCGGCGTGCGTGAGTAGACATTTTCCTGGCCGTGCGGGGTCCAGGCTTGTTGCACCTTGGCCTTTGCGAAGCCCGCCCCGGACATGAGAGCGACCGCATCGACGTCGCGCATCTGCGCCCAGCATGGCTCGTTGTTGTTATAGGTGTCCCAGTCGGCGTCGAAAGCCTCGTAGGGCGTCATGCCCTGGAACAGGGTCACGTCCTGGTGCGCCGTGACACCGCCCGGCGCAAGCAGCCGGTGGCACTCCTTCATGATGTTGCCCAGCGCCTTGCGCGATACTTCGTGAAGCAGGATGTGCGACACGACGAGGTCGAAAAAGCCGTCCGGATAGTCGGTCTTCTCGGCGTTCTCCTGCGCGAAGT
>JAYQVF010000033.1:0-21063 GCA_038148335.1 Alphaproteobacteria bacterium
GGCCTGAACGACCTGGGCCCGCAGGGTACCGGCGACCGCGATCGAGCCATCGTCGCGCCGCCTGAGGCGCGCCGCGACGTCGAACCGGTCCAGCGCCAGAATACCCAGGCGACGCGCCAGCGCCGCCCGATCCGACGCATCGGCCGAGAACGCGACCTCAATGCCGGCGTCGTCCAGATTCTGGGTCTCTATCCGATAGGTAAACTCTTGCAT
This sequence comes from Alphaproteobacteria bacterium, assembly GCA_038148335.1. GTDB lineage: Bacteria > Pseudomonadota > Alphaproteobacteria > SHVP01 > SHVP01 > CALJDF01. The sequence goes on from JAYQVF010000033.1 coordinate 214, forward strand.
CTCGTCGCCCGTGGGGCCGGCGCTGTGTGGCAACCCAGGAAATGTGGGGATTCTCCAAGGCGCGGAAAGTAATCGCTGCTCAAAATGCGGTCAATTGCTATCCGTACCGACCGATTCGGGCGCCTCGACGGCCGAAAAAGCGACGTTTCCCGCCAAAATCGCTTCAAGCGGCTGACTGTCGAGGTCACGGGCCTGGGCAGCCAGGCTGGTCGCCAGCCCATCGAGAACCTCTTTGCCCGGGGATTCCAGGGGAAAGGCGTTGCGCTCCAGGGCTTCCGCCAGGGCATCACCGGCCCCGGCGTCGAGGGCCGCCTGATAGACCCTGGCACGACCGTAGAAAGCCTCCGCCATTTCCTTGATCCGTCGCCCGACCCGCATGTCGCCGGTACCCATTTCGCGCAGGTTCCGGTCCATGTCATCGAACAGATGGGACATGAACTCGCGACCGAACCGGTCGGCATAGTCCCCGCGCCCCTTGATCCGGCGCACCAGCAGCACGGCGTGCAAGACGATCATCTCGAACCGGCCGTCGACGGTATCGGGAACCCGGTAGCGGGTGTAGTACGCCGGACGACGCGCCGCCGCGACCACCGCCAGGTAGGCGGCACGAGCCGCCGACGCGGACGACGATTCGCCCCTGACCGCGCGCCAGAGTCCACCAAGAAAAGTCGGCGTCATGCCTCAATTCCGCTCAAGTTGACAGGTACAGATGACGGTATCATGGTCGCGTTCCGATAATTCGTACATGCCGCAGGTTTCGACCTCCTGATGCAGCGCTCCGTTCCGGCCCGCGCGGCCGCTATTGCGATCAGTCTCGCGCTCCTCGCCGCGTGCGCGCCCACGGTCAACGTCCAGGGCTTCGTTCCCGACGAAGAACAATTGGCGAGCGTCCAGTCCGGCGTCGACAGCAAGGACGCTGTCGTCTCCAAGCTCGGTTCGCCTTCGACCATCGCAGCGTTCGATGACAACACCTGGATCTACTTCAGCAAGAAGACCGAGACCTTTGCGTTCTACGAACCGAAGGTGATCGAGCAGCATGTGGTTGCCATCAATTTCGATCCCGACGGCCGGGTCGCCGAGGTGAAACGGTTCACGCTCGAGGACGGCCGTCTGATCGATCCGGTGACACGAAAAACCCCAACTCACGGGCGTGAGTTGGGGGTTCTCGAGCAGCTCTTCGGCAACATCGGCCGGTTCAACACCGGCTCGAATGCAGGCGGAAGCTAGCGCTAGGCAAGCACCGCGAGCAGCAGCAAGGCCACGATATTCGTGATCTTGATCATCGGGTTCACGGCCGGACCGGCGGTGTCCTTGTACGGATCGCCGACGGTGTCGCCGGTGACCGCGGCCTTGTGGGCCTCGGACCCCTTGCCGCCATGGTTACCGTCTTCGATGTACTTCTTGGCGTTGTCCCAGGCGCCGCCACCGGCGGTCATGGAAATCGCGACGAAGATGCCCGTCACGATCACGCCGAGCAGCATCGCGCCGACAGACGCGAAGGCCGGGCCCTGGCCGGCGATGGCCCAGATCACGAGATAGAGCGCGATCGGCGCCAGAACCGGCAGCATCGAGGGAACGATCATTTCCCGGATGGCGGCGCGGGTCAGCAGGTCAACGGCCTTGCCGTAGTCCGGCTTGCCGGTCCCTTCCATGATGCCCGGGATTTCCTTGAACTGGCGACGCACCTCGTTCACGACGGCCCCCGCTGCGCGACCGACCGCCGTCATGCTGAGCGCTCCGAACAGGTAGGGCAGCAGGCCGCCCATGAACAGGCCGATGACGACGAAGGGGTTGCTGAGCGAGAAGTCGACCGTGACGTTGGGGAAGTACTGGCGAAGGTCCTCGGTATAGGCGCCGAATAGCACCAGCGCTGCCAAACCGGCCGAACCGATCGCGTAGCCCTTGGTCACCGCCTTGGTGGTGTTGCCGACGGCGTCGAGCGCGTCGGTGGTGTTGCGCACCTTGCCCTCGAGATCCGCCATTTCGGCGATGCCACCGGCATTGTCCGTCACCGGACCGTAGGCATCGAGAGCGACCACGACACCGGCCAGCGCCAGCATGGTGGTCACCGCAATGGCGATGCCGAACAGGCCCGCCATCAGGTAGGTCACGAGGATGCCGGCGACGATGATCAGCGCCGGAACGGCGGTCGCTTCCATCGAGATCGCCAGACCCTGGATCACGTTGGTGCCGTGACCCGTGGTCGAGGCCTGGGCAACGCTACGGACCGGACGATAGTTGGTGCCGGTGTAGTACTCGGTGATCCAGACCAGACCGGCCGTGACCAGCAGGCCGACGAGACCGCAGTAGAAGAGGATGCGGCCACTGAACTCGATACCGGTGTTCGTCGTGAACGTGGTGGACGCACCCAACACGTAGTCCGTGACGAACCACAGCCCAACCGCCGACAGGACGGCGGCAACGATGAAGCCGCGATACAGCGCCCCCATGATGTTCTGGCTCTTGCCGAGGCGGACGAAGAACGTGCCGATGATCGAGGCGATGATGCACACGCCGCCGATCGCCAACGGGTAGATCATGAACTGACCGAGGCCTGGGAACAGGATCGCCCCCAGAACCATCGTGGCAACGACGGTCACGGCATAGGTCTCGAACAGGTCGGCCGCCATGCCGGCGCAGTCGCCCACATTGTCGCCCACGTTGTCGGCGATCACGGCGGGGTTACGCGGATCGTCCTCGGGGATTCCGGCTTCGACCTTGCCGACGAGATCGGCACCCACGTCGGCACCCTTGGTGAAGATGCCGCCGCCGAGACGGGCGAAGATCGAAATCAGCGACCCGCCGAATCCAAGGGAAACGAGGGGGTCGATGATGTCGCGGCCTTCGGCGCCAAGCGCAAGCAGGATGGCGTAGTAGCCCGCGACCGACAGCAACGCGAGGCCCGCAACCAGCATGCCGGTGACAGCACCCGCACGGAAGGACACCGCAAGACCTTCGGCGAGACCCTGACGCGCCGCCTCAGTCGTGCGCACGTTAGCGCGAACCGAGATGTTCATGCCGATATAGCCCGTGGCACCCGACAGGACGGCGCCGATCACGAAGCCGACGGCTTCCTTCCAGCCGAGGAGAAAAAGAAGAACGACCGCAATGACGACCCCGACCATTGCGATCGTGGTGTATTGACGGTTCAGATATGCGCTGGCGCCTTCCTGAATGGCGCGCGCGATCTCCTGCATGCGCTCGTTGCCGGCGCTCCGCGAGAGCACCGAGCGGCTGGCGTAGATGCCATAGAGAATGGCAATGACGCCCGAGATGATTGCGAACCACAACCAGTCTGTCATGAGATCGGCCCTTCCAAATTCTGCAGCCTGAAAGAAAACGGGGTGTTTTGCGCGGTTTTCCGCCCACCCCGGCGAAAAATCGCGCGGAACATGCCAGAACTACCCTAGCAAAGCAACAAAGCCCGACTGGGCCCGATCAGGCCTCGACTGGCTCGGGGCGGCGCAGGAAAAGCCAAATCAGGGCCAAAGTCACCAAGGCCAGGAAGGGAACCGCTCCCAGGCTGACGGCCCGCCAGCTCAGGAGCTGGAGCAGGGCGCCCGACGACAAGGAGGCGATGGCAACCAGACCGAAGACCATGAAATCGTGGAAACCCTGGGCTTTGGCGCGCTCGGCGGGCGCATAGGTTTCGGTCAGGAGGCTCGAACCGCCTACGAACATGAAGTTCCAGCCCAGACCGAGCAGGAAAAGGGCCGCCCAGAAGTTGAGGAAGGCCACACCGGTGACGGCGAACGCGATCGAACCGGCCATGAAGATGATGCCGGTCGCGATAATGCTGGTCGCGCCATAGCGCGCGATCAACGTGCCGGTGATCAGCGACGGCGCGAACATCGCCACGACATGCCACTGGATCACCGTCTTGGCCTCGGTAAGCGCGTGATTGAACTGTTCGACCATCGCGATCGGGGTAGCGGTCATGATCAGGACCATGGTCGCAAAGCCGATCATGCTCGACATCACCGCGACGATGAACTTCGGCTGGCGCATGATCTCCGACATCGGGCGCCCGGAGTCCGCCCGTTCGGTCAGGGTCGGCTTCGGAATGCTGATGAGCTGGATCAGCCCGAGCGAAATGGCGACCAGCACAATCACCGCCAGATAGGTACCGAGAAACCTGACCTCGGGAATCAAATCGGCGGTGCGCAACGCGATCTCGGGCCCGAGAAACGCGGCGACCACCCCGCCGACCAGGACCAGCGAGATCGCCCGGCTGCGGAACGAATCCGAGGCGACATCGGCCGCGGCGAAGCGATAGTAGTTGGCGAACCCGTTGTACATGCCAAGCAGCAGGATGCCGAACGAGAACCCCCAGAAGCTGAGATGCCACATGGCGAAGCAAGCGACGAGCGCGCCAAGAATGCCGACCAAGGCGCCGATGCTGAAGCCGGCGCGACGGCCGACGCGGCGCATGATCATGGAGGCCGGCGCTGTGGCGATGGCCGTCCCGACAACCATTGCCGAGACCGGCACGGTCGCAAGCGTCGTGTCCTCGCCGAGGAACTGGAACCCGACAAGCCCCGTCGTCAGGGCCATGATCGAGCTGCTTGAGTTGAAGAAGGCCTGGCAAAGCGCCAGCAGGGCGACCAGCGCCTTGGGATTCTTGACCAATTGACTACCTAGTGTCCGCCGCCGTGACCGCCGCCACTTTCCTTTTTCGGCGCGGGCGGCGGGGCCGCTGGGGCGGGTTTGCTGGCCTGCGCCTCGCCGACTTCCACTTTCTGAGTCGCACCCTTCGGGAAGACCTTGTTGGCGGCTTCGATGAAGCGCGCCTCCAGGTCCGTCGCGTCGAACGACTTGCCGTCCTTCGACGCCTTGATCGGCTTGGCGTGAACCGCGCGTACCAGCGCGTCGCGCAGGACCGGGCGGTTTTCCTCGACCGCGGCGGCCTGATCCGGGCGCACCATCAGGTCGTACTTCGCCATCATGATGACGTAGCGCGACACGTCGCCGTCCTGCACCAGCGGCACGCTCATGGGACGCAACTCGATGGTCAGGGGCGCAGGCGGCTCCTTGGGCTCTTCCGGCTTGGCGGCGACCTGCTCCTCTTCGCCACCGCCCCCGCCGACGAACGACATCCCCACAGCGGCCACGACCACGAGCAGAATGATGCCGACGCCCAGGAAAATAAGCTTCTTCACGCGCAATCCTCGTCTCGGAACGGGCGACTCACGCTACGCCCTGGCCGGCCCCCCGACAAGCCCTCGGACAAAAGGGCGCCGTCAAAAATGGGTATGACCGGCACGACGCAGCGCCATCTCCCGCGCCGCATCATCGACCACACGAACGCCCTTTCCGTCGACGACCGTACCAACGTCCGTAATAGGCAGGCCAAGTTCTTCGGCAAGCCGGTCCAATGCGGGTCGCAGGCCGGGCGGCGCGCTGAAAAGCAGCTCGTAGTCATCGCCGCCACCGAGCGCGTCTTCGAGCGCAAGGACACCAACGCCAATGGCGGCACGCGTGGCCGCCGAGAGCGGGACCCGGGACGCTTCGACGATCGCACCCACGTCCGAGGCGTCGCAGATGTGGCGAAGGTCGGCAACCAGCCCGTCCGAGATATCAAGCGCTGCCGATGCCAGCCCGAGCAGGCGCGGTCCAAGTGTCGTGCGGGGCTGAGGCAGCCGGTAGCGATCGACAAGATAGTCGTGTTCCGCGGCCGTCAGCTTGGCACGACGATCCTGGACCCGAAGGCCGGCGATGCCGTCGCCGATCGTTCCGGAAACGAACAGCCGGTCACCCACACTTGCCCCCGACCGCCGAAGCGCGCGACCGATTCGGACTTCGCCGATCGCTGTGATGGAGATCGTGGTCGGCCCGGGCGTGCGGACCGTATCGCCACCGTACAACGTGACTCCATACGCTCTGTTGTCCTCAGCGAGCCCCGCCGCAAAGCCGTTGAGCCAGGCGTCGTCATTCGCATCCGCAACGCTGAGGTTGACCAGATAGCCACGCGGCACCGCACCCATCGCCGCCAAATCAGACAGGTTCACGCGCAGGGCCTTGCGGGCCACCAGATCGGGCGGGTCGTCCGAGAGGAAGTGAACGCCGGCCACAACCGTGTCGGTCGTCAACACGGCCGTGTGTCCCGGGGATGGCGCGAAGAGCGCTGCGTCGTCCGTCAGCGAGAGGCCGTGTTCGGCATCGCTGAGCGGGGCGAAGAGCTGTGCGATCAGGTCAAATTCGCCGCGACGCGACATCTCTTTCTAGGCCGCGCCCTTGCGGGAACCGGCTGCGGCCATCTCATTGGTGCGCAATTGCTTGGCCAGGCGGTCGAGCACGCCATTGACGAAACCGGGTTGCTGGTCGTCGAAAAAGACGTGGGCCACGTCGACGTACTCGCTGATGACGACGCGCGCCGGCACGTCCACCCGCGCCAGCAGTTCATAGACGCCGGCACGAAGGACGGCCGCCAGAATCTTTTCCAGCCGCTCGACTCGGCGGTCCTTGGCGAGCACCGCGTCGATGATGCCGTCGATTTCGGCCCGCCGCGACGTCACGCCATGAACGATGTCTTCGAAGAACGGCCGGTCGACACCCTCGTAGACGATGCCCTCGACGTCACGTCCGAACCGGTGGGTCACGAACTCGCCAATGGCAAGGACCGGATCTATCCCGGTGACCGACATCTGATAGAGCGCTTGTACGGAAGCAAGGCGCGCGCCCGAACGCGCGCCACCGGAACCGGAAGCCGCCTTGTCGGTTTCGGCGCCCATCACGCGCCCGCTAGCCGCTGCTTCAGCGCCAGCAGATCGAGGGCCGCGTCGACCGCGTCCTTGCCCTTGTTCCCACGGTCTACCGCAGCGCGCGCCCACGCCTGGTCGCGGTTCTCACAGGTCAGAATACCGGTGCCGACGCAAAGCGAGTGGTCGAGCGCAAGCCGATGAATACCGGCGATGCTCTCCGTGCAGACATGGTCATAGTGGGTCGTTTCGCCACGGATTACGCAACCCAGGGCGACAAAGGCGTCGTAGGCCTTGCCCGTTCCCGCGGCCGCGCCGTCGACCGCGTAGCGAATCACCTGAGGGATCTCCAACGCACCCGGAACCGCCAGGCGCTCGAACGTGCCGCCGCGCGCCTCGATCGCCGCCATGGCACCCGCCGCAAGCTGGTCCGAGATGTCGGTGTAGAACCGCGCTTCGACGATCAGGACGTGGGGACGACCGGTCATTGATCACCCTGGGGTGCAACGAGAGAAAGACGTTCCACGATGGTGAGCCCATAGCCCTCAAGGCCAACGACGGGCCGCGGCTTGTTGGTCATGAGGATCATTTCCTTGACGCCGATGTCATGAAGGATTTGGGCGCCCACGCCGTAATCGCGCAGTGGTCCGGGGGCATCCTCGCCCAACTCGTGGCGAATCCGGTCCGCAAGACTGAACGGCTCTGAATCACGAATGATGACGACGACTCCCCTGCCCTCCTCACCGACCTTGCGCATCGCTTCGTAGAGCAGGCCGCCGCGCGCGTTGACCTCGCCCAGGAGATCGTTGACGAAGTTGTAGGGATGCACACGCACCAGCACCGGCTCGGACCCGAAGATGTCCCCCTTGACCAGCGCGATGTGCTCGGTGCCATCGACAGTGTTCTCGTAGATCGACACATCCCAGTCACCGCCGTGGATCGACTTCAGCGGGCGGCTGACTGTCCGGCGCACGATCCGTTCCGTGCGACGCCGATAGGCAATCAGATCGGCGATGCGTGCAACCTTGAGTCCGTGAAGCTGCGCAAAGGTCACCAGGTCGGGCAAGCGCGCCATGGTGCCGTCGTCGTTCATGATCTCGCAGATCACGCCGGAGGGGTTCATGCCGGCGAGGCGCGCGATATCCACGGCCGCCTCGGTATGCCCCGTGCGACGCAGAACACCCCCTTCCCGCGCCATCAGCGGAAATACGTGGCCTGGCGAGCCGATGTCGTGACGACCCTTGTCCGGATCGATCGCCACCTTGATGGTCTGGGCGCGATCAGCGGCCGAAATGCCCGTTGTGACGCCCTCGCGCGCCTCGATCGAGACCGTAAACGCGGTCTCGTGCCGCGATTGATTCTTGCGCGTCATGAGCTCGAGGCCGAGTTCCGCGCACCGTGACTCGGTCAGGGCGAGACAGATCAGGCCGCGGGCGTACTTGGCCATGAAGTTGATCGCGTCGGGCGTCGCCTTTTCCGCGGGGATAATCAAATCGCCCTCGTTCTCGCGATCCTCGTCGTCGACCAGGATGATCATCTTGCCGGCCTTGACGTCGGCCAGAACGTCGTCGATCGACGAGAGATAGTTCTCGATCGACGCGCTCGCGATGGGCTCTTGAACAAGGGTCACAGTGTTTCCCTCAAGCGGTCGACGTAGCGAGCGAGAACGTCGACCTCGAAATTGACCCGGTCGCCCGGCTTCAGATCGCCGAAGGTCGTCGCCTCCTGGGTATGCGGGATCACGTTCACGCCGAAGCGATGCCCTTCGACCTCATTGACCGTCAGCGACACGCCATCCAGCGCGATCGACCCCTTGGGGGCCACGTAGCGGGAGAACTTCTCCGGAACCTCGAACACCATCCGAACAGAACCACCTTCCTGGTCGCGCGAAACCATCGTCGCGACGCCGTCGACATGGCCGGTGACGATGTGCCCGCCCATTTCGTCTCCGACACGGAGCGCCCGCTCAAGATTGACCCGGGTGCCGGCCTGCCAGGATCCCAAGGTCGTCTTCGACAGCGTCTCGGCGGAAGCGTCGACGGCGAACCAACCGGCGTCTTTGTCCACCACCGTCAGACAGGGACCCGAGCAACTGATCGAGGCGCCGATCTCCACCGCGCTTGTATCGTAGTGGGTATCGATGACGAAGCGGGTATCGCCTGTCTTCTCGACCGAGCGCACGCGCCCAACGTCGGTGATGATGCCGGTAAACATGGGGAGAATACTTAGGCCTAGAGGCGGAAAGTTTCCACCACCTCATTGCCGATCGTCCGGAGGGCGATCCGCTGCATATTCAGGCGGCCCGCCAGTTTCTCGACGCCCAAGGGGCCCGTCATGGCGATTCCGTCGCCGCCGATCAGGGAGGGCGCGCGGTAAAGCACCAGTTCGTCGACCAGTTTTTCGATCAACAGGGCGCTGGCCAGTGCGCCACCCGCCTCGACCAGAACCCGCGTCAGACCCTGATCCGCGAGCAGGCCAAACGTCTCGTAGAGGTTTACGCCCTGCCCGGACCGATCGGCGGAAACGGTGAACATGCGGGCGCCCAGTGCCGCGCGCGCCGCGCTGGCAGCCCCCTCGGGCGCCGCAGCCGTGAAGACCCACAACGGCAACTCCGCAGCGGTTCGATACAAGGCAGTATCGGTCGGCACTCGCAATCGGGCATCGAGAAGAATGCGGACCGGCGACCGATCCGACATGCCCGGCAGACGGCAGGTCAGCATCGGATCATCGGCAATGGCCGTTGCGGACGCTACGACGATCGCATCGTGCTCGGCGCGCAATCGGTGCACGTCGGCGCGCGACTCGTCACCGGTGATCCATTGGCTTTCCCCGCTACCGGTGGCGATGCGGCCGTCCGACGTGATCGCCATCTTGAGCGTGACCATCGGCCGGTTCTCGACCAAGCGCTTCACGAAGCCGCGGTTCAGTGCCACCGCCTCGTCGCGGCACATGCCGACTTCGACGTCGATGCCCGCCTGTCGCAGGATATCGAAACCGCGGCCGTTGACGCGCGGATCGGGATCTTCCATCGCAGCGACGACGCGGCGGACACCCGCGGACACCAAGGCGTCGGCGCATGGCGCGGTTTGTCCATGATGGCTACAGGGCTCGAGCGTGACATAGGCCGTGGCCCCTTTGGCGTCGCCGGCCCTGGCAATTGCCTCGGTTTCGGCATGGGGACGGCCGCCGGGCTGGGTCCAGCCGCGGCCGATCACGACGTCGTCACGGGTGAGAACGCATCCTACCGCCGGATTGGGCCACACACGGCCCAAGCCCCGGCGCGCCAGCGCCAGAGCGGCTTGCATGTGGGCGCGGTCGCGCTCAGTAGTCGTCGTCGTCAGCGTTCCCGCCCATCTCGCCGATAAAGGCTTCGAAGTCGCGGGCCTCACGGAAATTCTTGTAGACGGAGGCGAAGCGGACATAGGCGACCTGGTCGAGGCTGGCCAGCGCCTCCATGACGAGTTCGCCGATCGTCGTGCTGGAAATCTCGGATTCCCCCAAGCTTTCCAATCGCCGCACGATGCCGTTGATCATGCGGTCGACGCGCTCAGGCTCGACGGGCCGCTTGCGGGTCGCGGTAATGATCGACCGCGCCAGCTTGTCGCGATCGAACGGCACGCGCTGGTCGTTCTTCTTGACGACCGTAAGCTCGCGCAGCTGGACCCGCTCGAACGTCGTGAAGCGCGATCCACAGGCCGCGCAAAAGCGTCGACGACGGATCGCCGAATTGTCTTCTGCAGGCCGAGAATCCTTGACCTGCGTGTCGTCATTTCCACAGAACGGGCAGCGCATACGTTTTCCCCCAGCCTATCAGTCGGCCGTTTCGTGCCTATGCCTGGTAAATCGGAAAACGGGCGCAAAGGTTGAGCACCCGTTCCTTGACGCTGGCCTCGACCGCGGCATCGCCGTCAGGCTTTGCCGCGAGAGCATCCAGCACCTCGACGATCATCGAACCGATCTCCCTGAATTCGGCGCCGCCGAAGCCGCGCGTCGTTCCGGCTGGCGTTCCAAGACGCAGGCCGGACGTCACCATCGGCTTTTCCGGGTCAAACGGGATCGCGTTCTTGTTACAGGTGATATGGGCGCGTTCGAGCGCCTGTTCGGCGTCGCGGCCCGTCAGCCCCTTGGGCCGCAAATCGACGAGCATCAGGTGCGTGTCGGTGCCGCCGGAGACGATGTCCAGTCCACCCTCGACCAGCCGCGCGGCGAGCACCCGGGCATTGTCCACCACCGCCTGGGCGTAGAGCTTGAAGCCCGGCTGCAGCGCTTCCTTGAAGGCGACAGCCTTGGCGGCAACCACGTGCATCAGAGGACCGCCCTGGATGCCAGGGAAAATCGCCGAGTTGATCTTCTTCGCGATGTCCTCGTCGTTGGTGAGGATCATGCCGCCGCGCGGTCCGCGCAGCGTCTTGTGGGTGGTCGTCGTAACGACGTGGGCGTGCGGGAACGGGCTGGGATGCGCGCCACCTGCAACCAAGCCCGCAAAGTGCGCCATATCGACCATGAGGAAGGCACCAACGTCGTCGGCGATCGCACGAAAGCGCGCGAAATCGATGACCCGGGGGATCGCGGAACCGCCGGCGATGATCAGAGCCGGTTTGTGCTCAGCGGCCAGATGCGCCACCTCGTCGTAGTCGATCAGCGCGTCCTGGCGGCGTACGCCGTACTGGATTGCATGAAACCACTTGCCGGACTGGTTGGGTTTCGCGCCGTGCGTGAGATGGCCGCCGGCAGCCAGCGACATCCCGAGAATGGTGTCGCCCGGCTTGATCAGCGCCTGAAACACGCCCTGGTTGGCCTGCGAGCCCGAACTCGGTTGAACGTTGGCGAACGCGCAGCCGAACAGGCGCTTGGCGCGGTCGATGGCGAGGTTTTCGGCGACGTCGACGAACTCGCAGCCGCCGTAGTAGCGCTTGCCGGGATAGCCTTCGGCGTACTTGTTGGTCAGCACCGACCCCTGCGCTTCGAGAACGGCCTTGCTGACGATGTTTTCCGACGCGATGAGCTCAATCTGGTTTTGCTGCCGCTTCAGCTCGTTCTGAATGGCCTCGAACAGCTCTGCGTCCCTGTCAGCGACGCCGACCGTGAAAAAGCCGCTGTCCCGCGCCTGATCCGCTGCATTCGCAATCGTCATTAGACCGCCTCTTTCGTCCTTACATGATCAATCTTGGCAACCCGGCCAGCGTGGCGGCCGGCGCCGAACGGTGTCTCCAGAAACGCGCGCAGGCAGTCCTTGGCGACCTCGCTGCCGACGATCCGCGCCCCGAGCGCAAGCACGTTGGCGTCATTGTGCTCGCGCGACAGGCGCGCGGTTGTCACGTCGTGGCACAGCGCCGCGCGAATGCCGGCGTGCTTGTTTGCCGCCATGCTGATCCCGATCCCTGTGCCGCAACACAGCACGCCACGCGTCGCCCGACCGTCGACCAGCGCCTCCGCCAGGGCGTGGCCGAAATCTGGGTAGTCCACGGACTCGGGCCCGTTGGTTCCGAGATCGAGGACCGCATAGCCGAGGGCGCGCAGCTCATCCTTGAGGATTTCCTTCAGTGGAAATCCGGCGTGATCGGCGGCCAGCGCGACTATCGTTTCGGTCATAGCGATGTGGTTTTTCGGGGCCCGCGTCGGGGCAGCCTACGTACCATATGTGGCAGCGCCGCACCAGCGCCCTACCAATTCTCGGCGTGCATTGAGACCGCGCCGAGTATCTGAGCCATATCTAGTAAGTGTCTGATTTTCAACATATTGCGGCGACACCGCCAGATGTTGACGGCTCTCCGATGGTGTCAGCCGGCGGATTGCCGCCGTGCCATCTTGCGGACCAGCGTGTCGGCGACGCCGGGCCGGCTCCAGGGACAGACGGCGATACAAATCGCGCAGCCCTTGTTCTCATTGAAGAACGGCAGGCACTTGTCGAAGTCGACGTACCATTTCTCGGTTCCGCGCACCCATTGCTTGGCCGTCGCAATCGCGTGCGGCGGGCAAGCCTCCGAACAGACACGGCACCGGGTGCAGAAGTCGTCGGCGCCGAACACGTCGGGCCCGTCCTCCAACAGCGGCATGTCGGTGAGCACGACGCCGAGGCGGAAATTGGCTCCGAACCGGCGGTGGATCATCGACCCATGACGCCCCAGTTCGCCAAGGCCGGCGCGGATCGCGGCCGGAATCATCACCATCGTTCCCGCCATAGGGCCGCCCTTTGGTTCGGCTGGCCAGCCCTGATCGCGAATCCAGCCGGTGAGGTGCTTCACCACCTTGAGGGCGCGGGCGTACTGGTTGACCACTTCCGCAGCGGCAGGGTCTTCAGGCGCCTTCTTCAGGGCCTCGTAGTCGTGGGCCACCGCGATCACGACCGCCCAACGCCAATCCCCCTGATCGTGCCCCTCGAAGACCCACGCCGGATCCATCAGCGCGACGCCAGCATCGTCGGCCCCGAACGTCAGCGCCATTTCCTTGACCAGCGACGACCAGCGCGCCGGCGTTTCCTCGCGGCGCGTCCGCGCGACCTCGGGCAGCGGTTCGTCGATAATCGCCTGACGCCGATCGCGCGCCGCAACCACATCGGGCGACTGGGTATAGCGGCCGTAGAAGTAGTTCTGGAGGGGACCGTGCGGGATCGATCCGGGATCGTGCCAGTAGACAGGGCTCGGCCGGCGCGGTTCGATTTCGCTGAGACCGTTGATCGTGTTGCCCGAGATGTCCGGCCATAGCGCCATCTGCTCGGGATCGGGCGTGAACCGGCGGGCCGGCGGAGGCCTGTTCATGGCCGGATTGTAGCCCATCGCTCGCCGGCGCCCTAACTCGTGTACCGCCCTCCGATATCCGCTAAGGTCTGACACGAGCCTCCCGGAGAGGGGGCCACAACAGGGGTCCGCGTCCGGCGCCAGCATGGTCGAGTTCATCAACTTCTACCTGATTCCCGGGCTCGTGCTGGGCTGCATGTACGCGCTCGGCGCGATTGGCGTGTCGTTGCTGTTCGGCATCCTGCGCTTCGCCCATTTCGCCCATGGCGACATCATTACGCTGGGCGCCTATTTCGCGCTGCTGCTGGTGACGGCGCTGGGCCTTCCGATTCTGCTCGCGTTGCCGGTCGCGATGATTCTCGTGGCGATCACGTCGGTCGGAATCGATCGCGCCTTCTACAAGCCGTTCCGCAAGAGCCCGACGATCTACCTCGTCATTGCATCGTTCGGCGTCGCGCTGATGGTACGTTCCCTGGTGCAGCTCGCCTGGGGGGTCAAGGTCGAGTCCTATTCGACCGGCGGCTTCACGCCGCCGCTGATCCTGTTCGACACCCTGCGGATCGCCGAGAAACACATGTGGATCGTTGGCCTGACGATCGTGCTGGTCGTCGCGCTGCACTACTTCCTGTCGCGCTCGAAACTCGGCAAGGCGATGCGGGCCATGGCGGACGAACCCGATCTCGCCCAGGTCAGCGGCATCCCGACCGAGAAGGTGGTGCGCTACACCTGGATCATCGGCGGCGGCTTGGCCGCCACGGCCGGCGTCTTTCTCGGCATGGACACCCAGCTTCACACCAACATGGGCTGGGACCTGCTGTTGCCCGTGTTTGCGGCCGCGATCCTCGGCGGGATCGGCAGCCCGTACGGCGCCGTCGCCGGCGGTTTGGTGATCGGCATGGCGGAAGAGCTGTCGAGCTATCCGTGGATTGGCGACGCGCCCTTGCTGTCGCCCGGCTACAAGACCGGCGTGGCCTTTGCGCTCATGGTCGCGCTGCTGATCTGGCGGCCCTCGGGCTTGTTCCGCGGCCGGGTGTTCACATGAGCGGCGATCTCGCGCTCGGGCTTTTCCTCTACGCTATTTCGCTGCTGACGATGGCGGGCATCTACGGCGTCATCGCGATCGGGCTGAACATCCAATGGGGCTTTACCGGGCTGTTCAATGCCGGCATTGCGGGCTTCTTTGCAATCGGCGCCTATGTCAGCGCGATCCTCACGACGACACTGACACCAAGCCACCTTGGCGGTCTCAACCTGCCGTTCCCGGTCGGCCTGCTTGCCGCCGCCGCAGTGACGGGCGTCGTCGGCTATCTCGTCGGCCGTCTGTGTATCCGGCTCCGTTCCGACTATCTCGCGATCGCCACCATCGGCGTTGCCGAGATATTCCGCCTGATCCTCAAGAACGAGATCTGGGCAACCAACGGCCCGCGCGGAATATCGAACATTCCCCGTCCCTTCGAGATGTGGTCGCAGCCGTGGTCGCAGCTCGCCTTCCTCGCGGTCGTCGCGATCGTCGTGCTGATCGCCTACTGGCTGGCGGAACGTGCGGGCAATTCGCCGTGGGGACGGGTGATGCGCTCGATCCGCGACAACGAAACGGCCGCCGCCGCCATCGGCAAGAACGTGATCGGCTTCCGCCTGCAGGGGTTCGTCATCGGCTCGGCTTTGATGGGGCTGGGTGGCGCACTTGCAGCGCACTTTTTCAAGTTCATTGGCCCGGAAGCGACGGAGCCGCTGATGACGACTTTCCTCGTGTGGGTGATGCTTATCATTGGCGGTAGCGGCAACAACAGGGGTGCTCTCATCGGCGCTCTTGCCGTCTGGACACTATGGTCGGCAACCGAGCTGTTGACCTCTCAGCTACCACCCGAATGGGCGGTCCGCGCCACGTTCCTGCGCATCTTCCTGATCGGCCTCGGGCTGCAGATCGTGCTACAGCGGTTCTCAAATGGCCTGCTGCCGGAACGTCCCCCGAAGTCGACCGGCGACGAGCACCTGATCCCGGCGCAACAAAAAGCCCCGCCCGCGGAGTAACCGCAAGCGGGGCCTGATGCTGGTCGCGGCGTCTAGTTGATGATGCCGACTTCCTTGAAGGAACCGTCGACGATCTCGTACTCGCCGATCACGCCGGCGACGTCGCCGGCCTCGTCGAAGTCATGCGCACCACCGGCACCATCGTAGTCGATGTCCTGACCGGCCTTCAGCGCATCAACCGCCTTCTTCCACTCACCCGGGCCGATCTTGATTCCCGGAGGACCCGCGACAAACCGTAGCGCATCCTTGATCTTCGTCCGATCCGTGCTCCCGGCCTTTTCGATTGCGAGGGCGAGCAGGAACGCGGCGTCGTAGCTCTGCTGCACGAAGATCGAGGCGGGATCGCCGCCGGCCGCTTTGAACGCTGCATCGAACGTGTCCTTGTTCGGATTGGCAAGCGAGGTCGGCTGGGTGATCAGGAGATTACCCTTGAGGGTGTCGGCACCGAGCTGCTGAATGAGAATATCGTCGCGCATGCCGTCTGCACCCACGAACTTTTTGAAAAAGCCGTTCTCGAGGCTTTGCCGCAGGATCGTCACACCCGACGTACCGGCATAGGCCAGCACCACCAGAGCGTCTGGCTTTCCTGCCGCAAGCGTCGCCAGTTCGGCGCGGTAGGACGATTTCTTGTCCTCGTGAACCTGATCGGCCGTGATCTTGCCGCCGAGCTTCACATAGGCGTCGCGGAACGCCGAAGCGAGACCGACACCGTAGTCGTTGTTCACGAAGGTGAGCGCGACCGAGTTGATGCCCTTGGACTTCACGTATTTGGCAAGAACAATGCCCTGATAGGCGTCGGACGGCGCGGTCCGGAACAGCAGGTCCTTGTCGTTCAGGCCAGTTATTTCGGGTGACGTCGATGCCGGTGACACCATCACAACGCTGGCAGGAATCGCAACATTGCTGGCGGCGCCGATCGAGGCACCCGAGCACAGGGCGCCGACGATGGCAACGACTTGCTCCACGTTGACCAGCTTGCCCGCGGCGTCAACCGAGGCCTGCGGGTTGCACTGGGTATCACCCACGACCAGCTCAAGCTGGCGTCCACCGAGAATACCGCCCTGCTCGTTGACCTGCTTCACCGCGAGCTGTTCCGCGTCGATGATCGGCGGTACGAGGTTCGCGATCGGGCCGGTAACGGCCGAAAGCGATCCGATCTTCACGTTCTGCGCCATGGCGGGCGCAGTCAGGGCCGCAGCGACCGCCACGCCCATCACGACCGGCAAGGTGCGCCGGAGAATTGCATGCTTCATGGGATTAGCCTCCCTCATTCGCATTTGGTTTTTGCAATATTCGATTGCACGCTGCCGGAGCGAAAGTGCAAGCGCGCATCATCGCATAGCGGCGCACCGCGATCCAAGTCCGAACCGGAACCAAAAGCTCCGGTTGCGCTGCAACATAGAATGACGCTGGGTAAACCTCAGCCGCCGAGGAACATCTCGGCAACCTCGCGATTGGCGAGGAGGTTCGCGCCGGTGTCCTCGTAGCGATTGCGCCCCATCGCCAGAACGTAACCCCGATCGGCCAGCGCCAAGGCGTCTTTGGCATTCTGCTCGACCATGAGGATGGCGACGCCGGTCGCGTTGATCTCTTTCACCTTGTCGAAGATCAGATCGGTGAACAGCGGCGACAGGCCGGCCGTCGGTTCGTCGAGAAGCAGCAGCTTGGGGTTCAGCATCAGCGCGCGGCCCATCGCCACCATCTGGCGCTGGCCGCCGGACAAACTGCCCGCCGCCTGCTTCCGCTTTTCGACCAGCGGCGGAAAGATCTCGTAGACCATGTCGAGCTGGCGCGAGTAGTCGTCGTCGCGCAGGAAGGCGCCCATCTCGAGATTCTCGTGCACCGTCAGCGTCGGGAACACGTTCTTTTCCTGGGGCACATAACAGACACGCAGCCGCGCCACTTCGTCGGGCCGTTGACCCGTGATGTCCTGACCATCGAAACGGATGTGGCCTTCGCGCACCTTTACCAGACCGATGACCGCCTTCATCGCCGTCGACTTGCCGGCCCCGTTGGGTCCGACGATCACAACGATCTCGCGGTCTTCAACATTGAGATCGATACCATTGAGGATATCGACGCCCCCGTAGCCGCCGCGGACGGCGCTGACTTCGAGCAGGCTCATGCGCCGGCCTCGCTTTCGGGGAGACGGGCGCTTCGACCGCCGCCGAGATAGGCGTCGAGGACCGCCTGGTTCTTGCGGATTTCTTCCATCGAGCCCTGGGCAAGCACGGTGCCTTCCGCCATCACGACGATCGGGTGGCACAAACGCGCCACAAGATCCATGTCGTGCTCGATGATGCAGAAGGTATAGCCGCGCTCTTCGTTGAGGCGCTGGATGTCGTCGGCGAGCTTGACCATGAGCGTCGGGTTGACGCCGGCACCGGGTTCGTCGAGCAGAACGATGTCGGGATCGCTCATCATCGTGCGGCCGAGTTCCAGCAGCTTTTTCTGGCCGCCCGAGAGATTGCCGGCGAATTCCTGGGCGACGTGGCTCAGACCCAGAAAGTCGAGCACCTCACGCGCCTTGTCGCGCACCTGACGCTCTTCGGCGCGTACCTGCTCCCAGGCAAACCACGACCGAAGAACGTTCTCGCCGGACTGCCCGGCCGGCACCACGGTCAGGTTGTCGATCAGGGTCATGCGCTCGAACGCCGCCGGAATCTGGAACGTGCGCATGAGGCCGCGCGCGAACAGCTTGTGGGCCGGCAAGCCGGTGACGTCTTGGCCGTTGAGAATGACGCGCCCCCCGTCGGGACGGATGGACCCGGCGACGATGTTGAACAGCGTCGTCTTGCCCGCACCGTTCGGACCAATGAGGGCGGTAATCGACCCCTTGGCGACATCGAACGTCGCGTCGCTGACCGCGCGCAGGCCACCGAAGCTCTTGGTGACGCCACGAATAGACAACATCGGCGCCGCCACGGCGACCGCCTCTCCCACAACCATCCCTGTCCGCCTGTTTTTTCTTAGACTAGCCGCAGGCCGGACCCGGGACAAACGGCTGATTCAGCGCTGCGGTCCGGCGCCTTTCTTGCGCATCACGTATTCCAGCTTGCGGATTGCCAAGCGGGTGAGTTCCGCCTCGCTGGCCCGCGGGTCGCCCACGATCGACGCTTCTATGTTCGTCGTCGGGTCGATGATCGACACCTTCACATAGCTGCCTATGCGGTGAAACTCGAGCAGGTATTCCGGCCGACGGTTCATGATCTGCCCCTGAAACATGCCACTCGCGACGCACGTCCGGCAATTCCGACTTGACGGGGACCAAAGGGCGGCCTCCATTAGCGGGGACCCACCGACGAGCACCCCTTGAACACCGAAACGACCCCGGGCCCCGCCACCACCACGGCCGAAAACCGCTTTGCGCTGCTTCGGGAGGACAATTTCCGGCGCATATGGCTGGTCGGCGGCATGACCATGGCGCTGCAGTGGCTCGAGATGTTGGCGGGCAGCATCTTCGTGTTCAGTGTCACGCAGTCGGGTTTTGCCGTCACCCTGGTGACCCTGGCCCGCGCCATGCCGCTTGTGCTGTTCAGCGCCGTCGTCGGCGCGCTGGCCGAGCGGATAAGCCGACGCAATCTGTTGATTGCAGGCTACTCGATGCTCGTTGTGACGACAGCAACCCTCGGAACGCTTGCGCTGTTCGACGCCGTAACGCCGGTGATGGTCGGAATCGGCATGTTCCTGACCGGCACGGTATTCTCCCTTGAGTTTCCGATTCGCCGCAACTTGCTTGGCGAGTTCGCCGGTATGGATCGCATCGGGACCGCGATGGGCCTCGATTCGGTCCTGCGCAACGGCATGCGGATCGTCGGGCCGCTTGCCGGCGGCACCCTCATGGAACTCGTCGGCCTCGAGGGCGCCTACTTTCTCGCCACGGCGAGCTATGTCTTCATCGTCTTCAGCCTCGTGCGGGTGGACAACCCGCGCTCGCCTGCCGAAGGCCAGCGCCACTCCCTGATGACCACCATCGTCGAAGGCATTCGCTTTGCCCGGAACGACAAGGCGGTGATGGGGTTCTTCTTCGTTACCGTGATCATGAACATCTGGGCGTTTCCCTACATGGCCATGGTTCCGGTCATCGGTCAGGAGCGGCTCGGCCTGTCGGAACTTCCGATCGGCATGCTCGTCGCCGCGGAAGGCTTCGGCGGCCTGCTCGGCGCCCTGTTCATCGCCACACGGGGCGCCGGTCTCTCCTGGGCCTTTCGCAAGCTTTATTTCTTCGGCGCCTGCGTGTTCATGGCCGCCATCGTCTGCTTCTCACAGTCGCTCTGGTTCGAGGCTTCCCTGATTATCGTGTTCGTTGGCGGTCTCGGGGTGGCCGGCTTCTCGACCATGCAGGGAACGCTGCCGTTCGTCATCGCGCCCCCCGAAATGCGGGCGCGGGTCCTCGGACTGCTGTCGATGTGCGTGGGCATGGGCCCGATCGGCATTCTCCACCTGGGCATCATGGTGACGCTGGTGGGGCCCGTCTGGGCGACGACGATCATCGGCGTCGAAGGCCTGCTCGCGATGCTGGCGCTCTACCTGTGGAACAGGCAGGTCCGCTAGGCGGCGGCGTATTTCTGGATATCGTGGGCTGACCAGACGTGGGTCAGGGCGTCGACCAGATCTTCCATCATCTTGTCGGAATGCAGCGGCGTCGGCGTGAAGCGCAGGCGTTCGGTGCCGCGCGGGACGGTCGGATAATTGATCGGCTGGACATAGATGCCGAAGTCGCTGAGCAACATGTCCGACGCGCGCTTGCAACACGGCGCGTTGCCCACCATCAGCGGCACGATGTGGGTCACCGACGGCATCAGCGGCAGGTTCGCCTTGGTGAAGCGCGCCTTGAGCGACGCGGCGCGCTCCTGATGACGGACGCGCAGCTCGTTGTGCACCTTGAGGTGCTGGACGCTGGCCAGCGCACCCGCCGCAATTGCCGGGGACAGCGAGGTCGTGAAAATGAACGATGAGGCGTAGCTGCGGACGACATCGACGATGGTCGATGACGCGGCAATGTAGCCACCCATGACGCCGACGGCCTTGCCGAGGGTGCCTTCGATGACCGTGAGCCGATGGGCGACGCCTTCCCGCTCGGCGACGCCGCCACCGCGCGGCCCATAAAGGCCGACGGCGTGCACCTCGTCGAGATAGGTCATCGCCCCGTATTTGTCGGCGAGATCGCAGATCGCAGCGATCGGCGCAATATCGCCGTCCATCGAATACACCGATTCGAACGCAATCAGCTTGGGAACGTTCGGATCCGTTTCCTTGAGCAACTGTTCGAGATGTTCGACGTCGTTGTGCCGGAAAATCTTCTTGGCGGCACCGCTCGAGCGGATGCCGGCAATCATCGACGCGTGATTGAGCGCATCGGAAAAAATCACACAGTCGGGCAG
>JAYQVF010000034.1:0-21044 GCA_038148335.1 Alphaproteobacteria bacterium
TCGTCGACCGGGAAGGAGCCGACCGGTGGGGCGAGTCGATTTCGGGTGCTTTTTTCGGTGTCGCCGCCATTGCCGACCTGCAAGGGGATGATCGCTACGAATCGGGTTACTTTGGCCAGGCGGCGGCGATCGTGGGCCGGTCGTTGTTGGTCGACCTGCGGGGCAACGATACCTACAGGCTGAGCGGCATGGGGCAGGGCTACGCAGGGCCGGCTGGCGTTGCCATCCTGCAGGACGAAGACGGAGACGACCTGTATGTCGCCACCGGCGCGCCTGATCAGTTCGACCGTGGAGGTCGTATCAGCAAGGCGCAGGGTGTCGGCTTCGGCGATCGCCGCGGGGCCGCCGGCGGCATCGGCTTGCTGGTCGATGGCGGCGGCAACGATGAATACCGCGCTGAGCTGTTCGCTCAGGGGCACGGCTATTTTCACGGCATGGGTATGCTCCATGATCGTGCTGGCGCCGACATCTATGCTGCAGCCCGGTACGCACAGGGCAGCGGCGCTCACTTTGGAATCGGCGTCCTTCAGGACGAGAGCGGTGACGACCGTTACTTGGCTGAAGTCGGGGTCGGCCAGGGCATGGGTCTGGATCATGCGATCGGGTTGCTGGCCGATCGTGGCGGCAACGATCGCTACGAGGCGGGATCGCTGGGGCAGGGTGCGAGTACGGCGAACGGGCTGGGCGTTCTGGTCGATGGATCGGGCCGGGATCGGTTTGCGCTGCGATCCGCGGGTTGGGGCGCGTGGCACTGGTCCAGCGGACTGCCCGGTTTTGGCGCCTTGATCGGCGCCGATGCAGACGACGAATTTCTGTTGGCGGGGACGCGGTGGGCTTTGTCACCGGTGCCGCCGCTCGGACCCGCCAGCGTCGAGGTGCCCAACGTGGAGGGGCCGACGACACTAGCCTGTCCATCGCGCGATTCGGACCGCCGCACCGCAAAGCTAGGGCCGAAGGCTCTGGAACAGGCCTTCCCGCTTGCCGGCGAAAGCGATTCCTCGATCGCAGCACACTGGTCGGTACGCGAGGCGCTCACGGAAGACCTTGCGGCGGTTGTTGCCGCGGTCGGTGGCAACGAGCTTGCGGCGCTCGGACTTCTCGGTCCGCTCCATTGCCTGCTTCAGGAGACCGATGATCTCGCGCACTACGCAGATCAACTCACCGCATACCTGTCCCGGCTGGATGTGCCCCATGTGTGGTCCGTCGCGGGTGCGCTGGTGCGGGTCGATGACCTCGGCGATCGCGTCCTAAGTGTTGCGCAAGCTCTGATGCGCCAGTCCGATTGTTCCGGTCCGGTTGCGGCCATCGAGATTCTGCGGCGTCATCGGGCAAGGGGGGCCATGGCGCTTTCTCCTGCTGTGTTGAAGATTGTGAAGACGGGTCTCGAACATTCATGTTGGCGCGCGCGCGCCGTCGCGCTCAGGTGGATCGACGCTTTTCCCGAGGCAAGGCTCGAGACCGGCTGGCAACCGTCCTTTCTGTCCGACGCTGCCCTTCGCCGCGGGAGCTTCCCGGCGCCGTAAGCCGGAACAACATCTGCCGTCACTGGATAGGCCCGCCCACCAGCACTTGGGCGTGTGCACAAGGTTGTGGAAAAGATGTTCACAGCATGTGCTGTAAGCCATTGGTTTTGCACATCTATTTTGGATCGAAGGGGCGTTTCTCGTTGTTTCGCCGTTTGCCGTCGGCAATCATCATCATGCGCGCGTTGGCGCGTTGGTTGTGAGATCGGTGGTCAGGTTGGTTTTCGGACCTTCTTGACTTTGGATTTCACAGGCTCGGTTCGGTGAACGCGTTGCTGCTAGGCGAAGCGGGTGCCGAATTGGGTGGGCTCGGTTTCCGAGTCGTCCCGTCGGTGTCGGTCGTTCGCTCTCCCTCCCGGAGCGCGATCGCTGAAATCGCAAGGGGCGAGGTGCCGGATGAGCGCAGGATCCTTCGGGAGCCGGCGCCGGTCCGGTCGCCGGATCGGGTGGCCTGCCGGCGGTTCGTATCGGATCGTCGTGCGACGCTTGATCGCCGCAGCATGGTCTGCCCTCGAGGCGGTCTGGGGTTGCGGGCCTCCCGAATGGCTTCGGCCGATCGGGCGGGTTTCGGAGAACGATGGAGGTGCTTTCCAGAAATGGTCGGCGCCAACAAAAAGCCCGCCGACGTCTCCGCCGCGGGCCAGGGGCTTTGAGTGGCTCCACGAGCGTCAGGGGCGTCTCTCGCGGGAGACAGGCATAGGCCCAGACCTATGCTCCCTGGCGCTCTCTTATTCTGGTGACCTTATAGACGCGAACCGTCGCTCTGGCAATACAAATTGTGCCAGACATTGAAGAACACCCAAGATATAGCTAAGTGGCCTGTTCGCTGGTCTCCGCCACCATGACGCCATTCACGCGCCACGAACCGTCGGGCTGTTGCTCCATTCGGTAGAGCGCGAGCATGGTGGTCAGATCGAGCCCGACAAAGAACACCTCCTGAACCGGTTCGCCCCTGACGATCAGCAGCCGCCGGTATTCCACGCTCCGTGGCCTATAGATCTGCGAATAGGACGACTGGACCATCTTCATGAATCGCTCCGGGGTGCCAAAGAGCGCGCGGATCCCGTCGGAAGCGAGCGAGAAGGCGCCCACGCCATCGTCGCGCTGGAACGCATTGATTTGGGCGTCGATCACTTCCTTGATCGCCGCCTTGGTGACGGGATCGCCTTCCTTGAGGTCGTCCTGGGCCATGCTGGTGCCCGTGAGTCCAACCGAGATCAGCAAGACGACCAGTGCCAGTTGCGCCAAGTGTCTCATCGCCACTCCTCTCCGCGTGCAACCCGGGTAGGATACCGCCTGGACACAGGTATCCGATAGCGGGAGGAGCGGCCATGAAGGCGACGGCAGCGGTCTTGAGAGCCCCAGGCTCGGCGTTTTCGCTCGAGGAAGTCGAACTGGACTCGCCCCGTACGGGGGAGGTCCTCGTTCGGATCGAAGCCGCGGGCGTTTGTCACACCGATATCGGCGTCCAGCATGTCATGCCGATGCCGATCGTCTTGGGCCATGAGGGCGCCGGTGTCGTTGAGGCAGTCGGTCCGGGCGTCACCAAGGTCGTGCCCGGGGACCGCGTCGTGCTGACCTTCGGTTCCTGCGGCCGCTGCCCGCGCTGCGCCGAGGGGGTGCCCTCCCATTGCCACAACATGCGGACGCTTCAGTTCTCGGGCGCCCGCGAAGACGGATCGCCGACGCTGCGTCAGGGAGCAGACGTCATCCACGGCGCTTTCTTCCAGCAGTCCTCGTTCGCAACCTATGCCCTTGCAACGGAACGCAACACCATTCCCGTCACCGACGAGACCGTGCCACTGGAACTGCTCGGGCCGTTGGGCTGCGGCATTCAGACCGGGGCCGGCGCTGTCCTGAACTCTTTGAATGCGCGCGCCGGCAAGACGATTGCCGTCATGGGAGCTGGGTCGGTCGGGTTGAGCGGCATCATGGCCGCACGCCTTGCCGGGTGCTCGACCATCGTTGCCGTGGATATCAACGAATCGCGGCTCGAGTTGGCGCGCGAGCTGGGGGCCACACACGCCGTGGATGCGCGGAACGGGGACGTCGCGCGCCAGATCCGTGACGCCACCGGGCACGGCGCCGACTATTCCCTGGAAACCGCAGGCACCGTGCAGTCGTTTACCGATGCGATCGAGGGCCTCACCGTCGGTGGAACCTGCGCGATCGTCACCACGCCGAACCACGGCGCCCCCTTCGAATTCAGTGCCCGGAGTCTCCTGACCGGTGGTCGCTCCGTGATGGGCGTCCTGGAAGGATCGAGCAACCCGGACCTCTTCATTCCGCAGCTCATTCGGTTCTACACGCAGGGCGTATTTCCCTTCGACAGGCTCGTGCGTTACTACCCGTTCGACCGGATCAACGAAGCCGTGGCCGACTCGCTGGCCGGGCGCGCGGTCAAGCCCATCCTCCGGATGACCTAGTCATGCGACGGCTGGTTGTCGTCCTTTTCGGTTGTGCCATGGCGTTGGCCATGGCACACGCGTCCGCAGCGGAGAATCTGACCGGCAAGCTGCTGGTTGCCCAGCCCGCACTCGACGATCCCAATTTTGCACGAACGGTCGTGCTGATCGTTCGACACGACGATGAAGGCGCATTCGGCCTGATCATCAATCGCTTTGCCGAGGAAAGGACCGTAGCCGAAATCCTGGAGTTGTTTGGCCAGCAGGCCGAAGGCGGGTCGAAATCCGTCCGCGTGTTCTTCGGCGGGCCCGTCGGGAAATCGACGAGCTTGGCGCTGCACGACGACGGGTTCTCCACTTCCCGCACCGAGAAGTTCGGCGATCGCTTTGCTGTTTCCCCTACGGTCGATGCGCTTCGGGCGTTTGCCGGCGGGACGGGGCCGGCGCACCTCATGATCTTCTTGGGCTATTCGGGATGGTATCCGGGCCAGCTCGAAGCGGAACTGAAGACGGAAGCCTGGGCCGTGGTCGAGGCAGCGTTCGCATTGGTATTCGATCCGGAAGCCGAGCGGATTTGGGAGCGGGCGCGGTCGCGAATCAGATTGGACCTATAGCGGCCAGACGAGGAGGATCGTTGGAACCGCCACGGCTACGATGATGACCTCCAGGGGCAGGCCGACGCGCCAGTAGTCGCCGAACTGGTAGCCGCCGGGGCCCAGGATCAGCGTGTTGTTCTGATGGCCGATGGGTGTGAGAAAAGCGCAGCTCGCGCCCACGGCGACCGCCATGAGAAAAGCGTCCGGATTAACGCCAAGTTGAAGCGCAGTGCCGTAGGCGATGGGCGCGGCGACCACCGCGGTCGCGGCGTTGTTCATGATGTCCGACAACGTCATCGTAACGACCAGAACGATGGTCAGGATCACCACCGGCGAGAATTCACCCGACAGGCCCACGATACCCGACGTCACGAGGTAGGTGACGCCCGCGCTTTCCAGCGCGCCGCCGAGCGGCATCATGGCGCCGAGCAGGACGACGACCGGCCAGTCGACCGCTTCATAGAGCTCGCGCAGCGGCACCACATTCGTGAGCACCACAATGATCGCCGCGGCGCTGAACGACACCGGCAGGGGTACGACGCCGAAAACGCTGAGGAGAATGGCGCCGGCAAAAGCTGCGACGACGATCGACGCCTTGCGGCCGATGGCGCCGTCGAGCTTGCGCGGCGCCAGCGGTAGGCAACCGAGTTCCGAGATCATCTTGTGGACGTTCTCTTCGTCGCCATGGAGCAGAAGGATGTCTCCAGGGCGGAACCGGACCTGATAGAGCCGTTCCCGAATTGGGCGGCCCTGCCGGGAGATGCCGAGAAGGTGGAGGCCGGAACGGCCGGTCAGGCCGGCCAACCGCGGTGTCCGCCCGGTCAGGGTCGACCTCGGCGGAACCACGGCCTCGACAAGGACCGTGTTCTCGCTCTCGAGGTTGACCGCGCCTTCGCGGGAAGTGCCCGATAGTTCCAGCCCGGTCTTCTGGACGTAGGAAGTGAGGGCGGTTGGCGGCGCCTCGACGACCAGGCGGTCGCCGGCATGCAACGGAACGTAGCGCACCCGCAGAAACCCCCGGGTGCCTTCCCGGACCAGGCCGAGGAATCTCACGTCCTGCTCAAGGGCGTCGGCGTGGAGGTCGTCGATTGACTTGCCGATAACGTCGGCTTCCTCGGGAACCAGGATTTCCGCGACGTAGTCGTCGATCTCGAAGAGGTCCTTTTCCTCGGTGAACCTGAGACGCGCCTTCGGGATGAGACGCCAACCGATCAGGGCAATGAAGGCCACGCCGATGATTGCAATGACGCCGCCCACGGGCGTGAAAGCGAACATGCCGAACGGCGCGTCGCCGGCCGTGCCGCGATAGTTGGCAACGATGATGTTCGGCGGCGTGCCGATGAGCGTCACGAGCCCGCCGAGGATCGAGGCGAACGACAGCGGCATCAGAACCATCGCCGGCGAACGCGCTGCCTTTACGGCGGACTGGATCGCGACCGGCATCAGGAGGGAGAGCGCGCCGATGTTATTCATGATCGCCGACAGAGGGGTTGCAACCAGGCTGAGCGCGCCGATGTGGGTGAAAGGCGTTCGGGTGGCGGGCTGGAGAAGGCGCGCCACGCTTTCAATGGCCCCGGAGTTGCTCAGCGCACGGCTCAGGATCAGGACAGCGATTACGGTAATAGTCGCCGGGTGGCCGAAGCCCAAAAAAGCGTCCGCCGGCGGCACGACACCCAGGAAGACCGCCGCAATGAGGCACACGAAGGCAACTATGTCATAGCGCCAGTAGCCCCAGATGAAACCAATGAGCGCCGCGCCCAATACCGCGCTGATGGCAATCTGATCGTACGTCATGATAGCGGCCACACTACGGCCAGAAGCGGCACGCTGACCACAAGGATCAGGATCTTGAGGGGTAGGCCCATGCGCCAATAGTCGCCGAATCGATACCCGCCGGGACCGAGTATGAGTGCGTTGTTCTGGTGGCCGATCGGCGTCAGGAAAGCACTTGACGCACCGATTGCCACGGCCATGAGGAATGCATCCGGATTGACGTTCAGTTGCTGGCCCATGCCGAATGCGATCGGTGCTGCGACGAGAGCCGTCGCCGCGTTGTTCATGATGTCGGTCATGATCATGGTGACGACCATCAGGATCGCCAGCGCAACGAGCGGCGACATTCCGGCCGAGAGGACCGTGATCGTTGAGGCGATCATGCTCCCGGTTCCTGTGGTCTCGATCGCGATTCCCACCGGAATCATGGCGCCCAGCAGGATCACGATCGGCCAGTCGATGGCATCGTACATCTCGCGAACGGGAACGAGGTTGTCGACAACGGCGACAAGCGCGGCGCCAGCAAGGGCGATTTCAAAGGGCAGCAAGCCCGTCGCGGCCAGGATCAGTGCCGCCGCGAAGAGGCCGATCGCCAGGCTCGCCTTGGTCGCGCTGCTGTCGGGCATCTTGCGCTCGCCGAGCGGCAGGCACCCGAGTGACGGAATGACCTGGCCGAGGCGCTCGGAATCGCCCTGCAGCAGAATGATGTCGCCGACCTTCAGGCGCACTGCGCCCAGTCGTTCTCGCAATCGTTCGCCTCGGCGCGAAATCGCCAGCAGGTTGATGCCATACCTGCCGGTCAGGCGCAGGGCCAGAGGGCTTTGGCCGACGACCGGGGAGCGGGGCGCCACGACTGCCTCGCTGAGCACATAGTCCGGCCCGCGCAGCATGCGGCGGATGTCGTCGTCGGTCGTGGTGAGCTCGAGATCGAGTTCGCGCATGAAGTTGGCAATTTCGCTGCCGCCGCCTTCGGCGATCAACAGGTCGCCCGGCTGAATCACTTGGTGTCGAGCCGAGACGAAAATGCGCAGTTGATCCCGCAGCAGGCCGATCAGCACGACCTCGTGCTGGTCTCCCAGTTCGTCGATTTCTCCGATGGCCTTGCCGCAGGCGCTCGATGTGTCCGTGACGCGCCCCTCGGCCACGAAGTCTTCGATCTTGAAAAGATCCCGCGTCGGGCGGTCGGCGAGGCGCCGCTTCGGGATGAGCCGCCAACCGACGAGGGTGACGAAGGCGACGCCGATGGCGGCCACAACGGCGCCGACGGGCGTGAAGTCGAACATGGTGAAGGGCTCGCCCACGACCGTGCCGCGGAACCCGGCAACGATGATGTTCGGCGGCGTGCCGATCAGCGTCACGAGGCCCCCGAGAATCGAGCCGAACGATAGCGGCATCAAGACGATTGCGGGCGAGCGCCGGACCTTTTGGGCGGATTGGACGGCAACCGGCAGCAGCAGCGAGAGGGCGCCGATATTGTTCATGACGGTCGAGAGCAGCGCACCCAGTCCCGTCAGGGTGCCGACGTGCTGAACCGGGCTGCGGGTTGCAGGTGCGAGCCGACGCGCGATGGCGTCGACGGCCCCCGAGTTGGACAGCGCGCGGCTCAGGATGAGAACCGCCGCAACGGTGATGGTCGCCGGGTGGCCGAAGCCGGAAAACGCCGCAGCCGCGGGAACGACGCCCAGTACAACGGCAAGCAGCAGCACGCCGACCGCGACGATGTCGTAGCGTAGCCGGCCCCAAACGAACCCTGCGAGGGCCAGGGCAAGGATCGCCAGGATCGTCGCCTGATCGTAGGACATGATGCGTCCGGCCGGTTGGCGCCCGTGGGGCGCGGTTTCTAGCCGGCCGACATCTCCTGGCGCAGCTTGTCGGTCGCGCCTTGGTCGACGGCCTTTCCGGCGACGACCACGCCATAGTCTCTGCGCGCCGCATCGATGCTGATGTAGCCGTCAAGAACGTCGTCGAGAACGTCGCTCGGGTCGCGCGTCAGCGGATCGCCATAGCCGCCGCCACAGGGACCTACGGCCACGAACTTGTCGCCGGCCTTGGCCTGACGATAGGGCAGCTTCGACGGCAGGTTTTCCGAGGCGCCGTCGTGGCGGTCGAAGCGCAGACTCGCGGGATCGCCTTCCTTGCCGCCGTCGAATCCCCACGGCTTGAACAGGTGGCCTTCGCCTTCGACCGAATAGCCGCCGTTGCCCAGGAAGGTGAATTCGCGGACCGCGCCGATGCCGCCACGCCATTTGCCCGCGGGCACGAAGCCCTCGCGCATTTCATAGCGGTCGACCCGTAGCGGCAGGTGCGACTCGATATCCTCGATCGGGTTGTTGCGGGTATTCGCGTACAAGGTGTCGACAGCGTCCATGCCGTCCATGCCGTACCGGCCGCCATAGGCGCCTTCGAAGATCTCCATATGGACCCAGTGGCGTCCCTGCTCGAGACCCGAGAAGGCGATGACCTTGAGATTGCCGACGCCGGCGCTGATCTGCCGGGGAACCGCCGGTGCCAGCGCGCGCATGATCGTATCGGCAATCATGACGCCGGGAGAAAACCGGGCGATCACCGGTGCCGGGAAGTTGGGATTTGCCAGCGATCCCTTGGGCGCGATGATCTTGATCGGCCGCGTCAGGCCGCTGTTTTGGGGAACATGACCCAGGGTCGCCGTGTCGACGAGGATGGACCGGATCGTCAGCCAGATCGCGACGTCGACGGTGCCCTCGAATGGCATATTGATCGGCAGATCGATCTGGTCGGCGGTTCCGGTCAGGTCGACGGTCATCTCGTCGCCCTCGATCGTGATGGTCACCACAATCGGCAGGTTCTTTTCCTTCGGATTCTCGCTGTATTCGTACCCGTCGATGTGGCCGGTTGCCGTATAGACGCCGTCGGGAATCTTGGAGATCGCGTTGCGCATCATCTTTTCCGAGGCGTCCATCAACGCCTCGGATGCGCCGAGAACGGTATCCAGGCCATAGCGCTCGATGAGCGCCACGAAACGCTGGGCGCCGATGCGCGCGGCCGCGATCTGCGCTTCCATGTCGTCGACCACAAGGTGAGAGGCCCGGATGTTGTCGCGCAGCATGTGCCACACCATCTCGTTCTTCTTGCCCTGGTCGAAGACCTTGATGGCCTTGAACTGCAGCCCTTCCGCGTAGACGTCCATCGCGTCGACGATGCCGCAGGACCCCGGGCTCAGGGCGCCGATGTCGAGATGGTGGGCGGTGGTCGCGGCCCAGCCGACGAGCTTGTCCTCGACGAAGACCGGCACGGCAAACAGGACATCAGGTCCGTGTGACGAGCCACCGTAGGGATCGTTGTGCATGATGACATCGCCGGGCATGACCGTTTCGCCACGCGCCGCGAGTGTCTTGTTGATCCCCTTGATGTAACCGGGGATGGGACCCGACTGCAGGGGCGTGCTCTGTTTCGATTCGCACAGTTGCCGGCACTCCGCATCCACGATGGCCGCGCCGAAGTCCTCGGACTCGCGGATGATCGACGAGTAGGCCATGCGCATGAGCTTGTAGCCCATCTCGATGGCGATGCTCTCGAGCGCACCCTGAATCACGCTGGCGGTGATGGGGTCGACGGCGCGGCGATTGTCGCCCGTGCCCGGAATCGAGGAGCCGTTCATTTCTTGCCTCCTGCGCGAATGAAGAGATTGCCGCTCTCGTCGGCGCGGAACGAACAGGCCGGCGGGACGACCGTTGTCGTGTCTTTCTGGAGAATGATCGCGGGCCCGGCGATGTCCTGATCCATGGGTAGCAGGTCGCGCCGGTAGTAGGGCGTGTCGAAACGCTGCAGCTCGCCATCGACGCGAAACATGGATGAGTCGCTGCGGACCAGTGCCTTGTCGAGCGTCCGATCCGGGCTGCCGGACAGCCTGGCCGCCTGGATCTTCGGCATGCGGCCCACGCCCGTGACCCGGGCGTTGACCAGTTCGACCGGCGTGTCCGGGTAGTTCTGCCCGTACTCCGCAAGATGCATCTGGTGAAAGCGGTCGAAGACCTGGGCCAGCACCGTGTCGCTGACCTTCTCGCCGGGGAATTCGATTCGCAGCTCGTAGCCCTGGCCCGCATAGCGGAAGTCGCCGGCACGCTGGAACGAGATCTCGTCGTCGGACAGCCCCTCGGCGACGAACTGCTTGCGCAAGCCGTCCTCCATCGCGTCGAAGTTCTGGTTCAGTCGATCCATGTCGACGCTGCCTTCCAGCTGGAAAGCGGTCTTGATCGCATCGTACTTGTGGTCGGTGGTCAGCAGCCCAACAGCGGATGTGATGCCGGGGTAGGGCGGAACGATGACCTCCTTGATCCCGAGTTCCGCTGCGACCTCGGCGCCATGCAGCGGGCCGGCGCCACCAAACGCAACGAGCGCATACTCGCGAGGATCGATGCCTTTCTGCACGGTGCGCGAGCGAATGGCGTTGGCCATGCTGGCGTTGATGATCGTGAGAATGCCCTCGGCGCACTCATTCGTGCTGAGGCCGATCTTTGTGGCGAATTCCGCGATCACCTTCTCGGCCGCGTCGCCGTCGAGGCTCATCTCTCCGCCCAGGAAGTTGTCCTTGCTAAGACGGCCCAGGA
Organism: Alphaproteobacteria bacterium; assembly: GCA_038148335.1. Taxonomy (GTDB): domain Bacteria; phylum Pseudomonadota; class Alphaproteobacteria; order SHVP01; family SHVP01; genus CALJDF01. The sequence goes on from JAYQVF010000034.1 coordinate 10,884, forward strand.
CGACATTGGCGTCGGTAACCGTCGGCAGCGTTCCGCCACGCCCGTAGGCGGCGGGTCCGGGCTGCGAACCGGCGCTGCGCGGGCCGACGCGGAACGTCCCGCCGGCATCCCGCCAGGCGATGCTGCCGCCGCCGGCGCCGATCGTGTGGATGTCGATCATCGGCACCATCAGCGGAAAGCCGTCGATCGAGGTATCGCGCGCCGTTGCCTCGCCAAACCGGCCATCGGTAACGATGCCGATATCGGCGCTGGTGCCGCCCACGTCGAACGTGATCAGGCGATTGCGATCCGAGAGCGCGCCGCACCAGGCGCCGCCCAACACCCCGGCCGCCGGACCCGAGAGAAGCGTCAGCACAGGACGTTCGGCGACCAAGGCTGCGGTGGCGACGCCGCCGTTCGAGCCCATGATATGCAGGTCGGCCTTGAGCCCCTTCGCGGCGATGCTCTCTTCCAGGTGGCGCACGTAGTTCCGCACCTTGGGGCCGACGAAGGCGTTCATCGCCGCTGTCGTGAAGCGTTCGAATTCACGGAACTGCGGCGAGATTTCGGAGGACGTCGTGACGAACGCTTCTGGATACTCCTCCTGGATGATGGCCTTGGCGCGTTCCTCGTGCGTCGGATCGATGTAGGAGAACAGAAAACACACCGCGATGGCCTCGACGCCGCCCTCTTTGAGCGCCCGCGCTGCGGCGCGCACTTCGCTCTCGTCCAGCGCAGTCAGGATTTCGCCTTTCGGCGGGGCGATGCGTTCGGCGACGGTCAGGCGATGGCGCCTCTTGATCAGAGGACGGTCCTGCCAGGGGATGTCCTGCATGATCGAATAGTGTTGCGGCCGCTGGTGCCGGCCGATGTGGAGAATGTCGCGGTAGCCCTTGGTCGTGACCATGCCGGTGACCGCGCCATCGTGTTCCAGAACGGCATTGGTCGCGATGGTGGTGCCGTGGAGTACATGATCGATTTCTCCACGGTCGATTCCGTTGCGCTCGCACAGCTCGAGCAGGCCGTTCATCACGCCCTCGGAGGGGTCGTGGGGCGTGGTTGGCACCTTGTGGATAATCGTCTTGTCGGCGTCTGTGTCGGTAAAGACCAGGTCGGTAAAGGTACCCCCGACGTCCACCCCAATGAGCTTCATACAACCAATCTCCCCTAGCGCCTGCCGCCTCGGCGCACAAACTTGGACTTTCACGTGATTTACCGATCCGCCGCCGCCCCTTGGGGCTGCTGGACATCACGAACCAGCAAGGAATAATAGGTGCGAGAGGGGCGGTGCGTCCAGCAAACGGGCTGCCGCAGGCAAATCGGTTCAGGAGTGGTCCAAATGTCAATCGCGCAGGCAATCGACGAGAAACGGCTGTGGCAGCGGCATATGGATCTGGGCAGCATCGGGGCCACCGAGAAGGGCGGCGTCAACCGCCAGGCCTTCACCGACGAGGAGACGCAGGCGCGAAAACTCCTGTTTGACTGGGCGACGGACCGGGGTTTTTCGTGCGCCGTGGACGACTTCGGCAACCTGTTCTTCCGGAGGGCCGGGACAGACCCGGATGCGGAGCCGATCGTGACCGGCAGCCATATCGACAGCCAGCCGACCGGCGGCAAGTTCGACGGCGCCTATGGCGTTCTCGCTGGCCTGGAGGTGCTCGAGGCGGCTGAGGATGCCGGGATTCAGACTCGCCGGCCACTGGAATTCGTTGCCTGGACGAATGAGGAAGGCGGTCGCTTTCAGCCGGCCACGATGGGCTCCGGCGTGTACGTCGGCGCCATGGACTACGAAGCCATGCTCGACGTCGCCGACCGCAAGGGCGTCACCATCCGCGAACTGATGCCGGCGACGCTCGCCGCGACGCCGAATGCCGAACGTCGGCCCTTCGGCACGCGCTTTGCCGCGTATATCGAGGCGCATATCGAGCAAGGGCCGATTCTCGAAATGGAAGAAAAGACCATCGGCGTCGTGACCGGTATTCAGGGCTGTCGTTGGTTCGCGATCGAAGTAACCGGTTCGGAGGCGCACGCAGGCACGACGCCGTTCGCAGCGCGCAAGGACGCTTTTCGGGCGGCGCACGCAATGATCGCCGAGATGCAGGACATGACGGCCGACGAAGCCGATACCACCCGCTTCACTGTCGGGTGTTTCGAGGTGTCGCCGGGGTCGCCCAATACCGTTCCGGGTCATGTCTTCTTTACAGTCGACCTGCGTCACCCGGACGCGGCCACGTTGAAGGATTTCGGCGACCGGCTCTACGGGATCTGCGAGCGCAACGCGCAAGGACTCGAGGTCAAGGTGAAGGAAACCTATTCGGTACCGCCGATTTCCTTTCACAAGGACGTCGTCGAGTGTGTGCGCGACAGTACGAGGTCGCTTTCCTTGTCGCACCGGGACATCATCTCGGGGGCATTGCACGACGCGAAGTATATGAACGACATCTGCCCGTCCGGCATGATCTTCGTCCCTTGCGAGAAGGGGATCAGTCACAACGAAGTCGAGGCGGCAAGTCCCGCCGATCTTGCAGCCGGCGCACGGGTACTCGCCGAAGCGATGATCGCCTTGGCAAACCAGTAGCATGGCTCGCGTTCTGACCATCGGCGCGGCCCAACTCGGGCCCATTGCCAGGGCCGAAAACCGGAAGGCTGTTGTCACCCGGCTCATTGTAATGATGCGCGAGGCCCATGCCCGGGGGTGCGACGTCATCGTCTACCCCGAGTTGGCGCTGACCACGTTCTTCCCGCGATGGTTCATTGAAGACCAGAACGAGATCGATTCCTTCTTCGAGCGGTCCTTCCCAAGTCCCGAATCGCAGCCCCTCTTCGACGTCGCGGCGGAACTCGGGATCGGTTTTCACATCGGTTACGCGGAACTGGTTGAGGAGAAGGGGCGCCTGCATCGGTTCAATACCGCAGTGGTCGTCGACAAGGGAGGAAAGATCGTTCTCAAGTACCGGAAGGTCCATTTGCCGGGTCACGCCGAGTACGAGTCCTATCGCCCTTTCCAGCACCTCGAGAAACGCTACTTCGAAGTCGGCAATCTTGGTTTTCCGGTCGTTTCGGCCATGGGCGGCAACCTCGGCATCTGCATCTGCAATGACCGGCGCTGGCCCGAATCCTATCGTGTGATGGGGTTGCAGGACGTCGAGGCGGTCTTCATCGGGTACAACACGCCGGTCCACAATCCGCCTGCGCCGGAGCACGACCACCTGACCTCATTCCATAACCATCTCAGCATGCAATCCGGCGCCTATCAGAATGCGACCTGGGTCGTCGGCGTCGCCAAGGCGGGGTGTGAAGAAGGGGTCGACATGCTCGGGCAGAGCTCGATCATCGCCCCCTCGGGCGAGATCGTGGCGATGGCAACGACGCTCGAGGACGAATTGATCATTGCCAAATGCAACCTCGACCTGTGTCGCTCCTACAAGGAAACCTGGTTCGCTTTCGAGAAACATCGTCGCCCCGAACACTACGGCCTGATCGTCGAGCGGGTGGGCGCCCGCCCGCCTTCTTCTTGAGGACTGCATCAATCATGAGTCTAAAGCGTCGCTTCATCGATACGCCTGGCGGCCAGATCCATGCACTTCTAAGCGACATCGGGGGATCGCGTCGGCCGCTCGTCATGATCCCCCAGTTCAGTGTGCTCGAGCAGGAGCGGCTGATCGCGGCCTTGGGCGATCGGTCGTGCATTGCGCTCGATTTGCCCGGCATGGGGGACTCCGATCCGCCTGCCGATTCGGCGCCTTCCATCGGTGGAGCAGCCACGATGGTCATTGCGGCTCTGGACGCGCTGGGCGTCGGAGAATTCGACCTGTATGGGAGCCATCAAGGTGCCCGCGCCGCCGTGGAGATCGCGGTGCAGGCGCCCGCACGGGTCAAGCATGTGGTCCTCGACGGCGCCGGGCTCATGGACGATGCCCGTCGCGCCGCGTTGGCCAAGGACTATGCCCCGCCAATCAAGATTGACCACCACGGCAGCCAGCTTCGCTGGTGCTGGCACTTCGTGCGCGATTCCTTTCTGTTCTGGCCGCACCACGAGAAGAAGCCGGAGAATGCGCGCGTGGTGGGACTCCCCGATCCGGCTGCGCTGCACGACCGCACGGTACAGGTCCTGAAGAACGCCAGGTCCTTTCACGAAACCTTGAGGGCGACCTTCGAATACCCGGTGGCCGACCGCCTGCGCGAGGTGCGCTGCCCGGCCCTTCTGAGCCGTCTCGATGGGCACTGTGCGGATATTCTGGCGCACGCGACGACGACCGAGCACGACTTCTACGACGCGGCGCAGAGCACGGATGCCGAAGTTGCGGGTTGGGCAAGGTCCATCGGGAGCTTCCTCGACAATTCGTGAATGCCGCCGGAGACGGTTCGGTGTAGGAACCAGCGGATGAGAGTTGTCCGTTTGGTTTTCCTTGCCGCCGTAGCGGCATTGTCGGTGCCTTCTGCGCATGCCCAGAACTGGTCGCTCGACGTCGCGGCTATTCCGGGGGCCTTACAGGGCCTGTTCCAGGACGCGGACCAAATCATCGTATCGACCAGGACGGGCGGTTACTTCGCCGTCCGCACCGGCACGACGGGAAATGTCGCCGTCGAACGTCTGGGGTCGTACCGGCGGCCGGCCGAACCGCGCCGCGCCGACATGCTGCCGGATGGTGGTGTTGCCCAGTCGGCCAATGCCATCCGCGAGGCCTACCTGATTTCGCCGACCAGCCGCTATCGCCATGGCGTTCTTGGCGACGCTATAGAAGCTGGCGGGCTACGGGTCCTTACAGCGGATGGCAGACGGATCGACTATTCGTTGGATCAGGCAGAGGTATTCGAGGACCTCACGCCGCGATTGGTCGACGTGGATGCCGACGGCCAACCGGAGATTCTTGTAGTTCGTTCCAGCATTGATGCCGGGGCGGCTGCAGCCCTGTTCGGACTGCGCAATGGCGCCCTTGAACTCATCGCCGACTCGGAGCCGATCGGCCGCCCGAACCGTTGGCTCAATCCGGTCGGTGTGGGCGACTTCGATGCGGATGGTCGTCGTGAAGTGGCGGTCGTCAGGACGCCGCACATTGGCGGCATCTGGGTTCTCTACGGGATCGCGGATGGCAAGCTCGTACAGGAACACGAGGCCAAGGGGTTTTCCAATCACTTCATCGGCTCGCGCGACCTCGACCTGTCGGTAGTCGCCGATCTCAACGCTGACGGGATTGCGGACATCGCGCTTCCCAGCGCGGATCGTGACGCGGTGCGGCTGGTGACGTTTGCCGGTGGAAAGATGACTGAGATCGCGACTATCGCCCTGCCGGCGCGAGTCCAGACGGGCTTGATGTACCTCGCCGGCGGGCGCGGCGCGATCGTCTTCGGTCTTGCCGACGGATCATTGGCGATCCTGCGGCGCAACTAGAACGGCACGCCGGCATGCGTTAGTGTCGCGCGACCCTGTTGCGCGGGACGCTCGGCTCTGATCGCATGGAAAAGGACAAGCTTCACGAGGCGGAAACGGAGATTCGTCAGCTCCGGCAGACCGTCGCCGCTCTGCGAGAAGCGCTCGAGCGTTCGGACTACGAAAAGCAGACCGTCGGCCAGCGCGCCACAGCCACGTCGCAGGATGAGATAGTTCAGCTCAAGCAGACCGCGCAATCCCTTCGGGACGAACTCGAATCCCTGCTCATTGAGAAAGAGGGCGCGGTTCAGATGGCGCGCGCCGAGTCGTTTGACGAAATCAACCAGCTCCGGGCGACTGCCCAGTCGTTACGCGACAACCTCGAGGAATTGCGCTTTGACGCCGACCAGCGTGTTCAGGAGGCGGTCGCCGAGTCGGCCAACGAAGTACGCCAGCTCCAGGCATCGCTTCAGGCGCTCAGGGACGAGCTCGACGCCGAGCGATTCGAGGCCCAACGGAGCCGCCAGCAAGCCGTTTCGGAATCGCACAGTGAAATAGCAACCCTGCGGGAAGCCGCACAATCCCTGCGAGATGCGCTCGACAGGACACGCGGCGAATATGAGAGTAAGCTGCATGAGCAGGAGCGGTCCCACAGAGACGAAGTAAAAACCCTTCAGGATTCTGTTCGCGCCCTGCGCGATCAGTTGGAGAGCCTGCATGGCGATGCAGTCGGAAGCGACCGACAAGGCAAAGACTAACGGACAGAAGCGGCGCGCCAAGAAAAAGGCGCCGGCGCCGAAGATCGATGCTGCCGCTCCCCCGGCTGAGGACCGCCGCAAGGACATTGAGGCGCGGCTTCGTCATGCCGAGATCCTGCTCAGCGTTTCCAAGCGCTGTGCATCGATCGAGTCGCTCGACGACATCCTCGAGACGCTCGTCGAGATGACGTCGTGGGAGCTCGGCTGCGAACGCGGCACCCTGTTCCTGAACGATCCTCAAACCGGCGAACTCTACTCGCGTGTGGCACAGGGCACTTTCCGGCGCGAGATCAGGATTCTGAACACCAGCGGTATCGCGGGTCATGTGTTCACGACCGGCAACGGCGTCGTCATTCATGATGCGTACAAGGACGACCGCTTCAATCGTTCGGTGGACCAGCAGACGGGCTTTACCACCAAGAGCGTGCTTTGCGTTCCCATCCGCACGGTCAAAGGCGAAGTCATCGGCGTGATGCAGTCCCTCAACAAGAACGAGGGACAGTTCACCGAGGAAGATCGCCACCTTCTCGAACAGATGACGACACAGGCCGCTGTCGCGCTTCAAAGCACGATGTTCGTCGAGCGGATGAAGGACACCCGCGAGAAGGAGATGGAATTCCTCGATCTCGTCGCGGATGTCACATCGGAGCTGGAACTGGGAACGCTGCTTCAGCGCGTCATGGGCGAGGCGACGCGCATGCTGGGTGCCGAGCGCTCGACGTTGTTCCTGAGCGACGAGAAGACCGGCGAGATATTCTCGCGCGTCGCGCAAGGCGACTCGATCGGCGAGATCAGGCTGCCCAATCATGCCGGTATCGCCGGCGCGGTGTTCACGTCGGGCAAGAGCGTCAACATTCCGCACGCATATGCTGACCTGCGGTTCAATCCGGCCTTCGACAAGCAGACGGGGTTCTTTACCCGCTCTATTCTGTGCGTGCCGGTTACCAACAAGGACGGCAAGGTCATCGGCGTAACGCAGGTTCTCAACAAGCGTGGCGGGCCGTTTACCTCAGAAGACGAGAGCCGGCTGAAGGCGTTCACCGCGCAGGTTGCGATTGCGCTCGAGAACGCCAAGCTTTTCGACGACATCCAGCAGATGAAGAACTACAACGAATCGATGCTGGAAAGCATGTCGAACGGCGTGCTGACCGTTGACGAGGACGGCGTCATCGTCACCTGCAATAAGGCGGGGCTGCGGATATTCAAGGCGCGCGCCGGTGACATCGTCGGCAAGGCCGCCGACAGCTTCTTTTCGGGCGACAATGCATGGGTGCTTGACCGTATTGCCCGCGTCCGCGAGGAGCAGGAGCAGGACATCTTCGTCGACGCCGAACTGAAGTTCGGCGATGGAACGATCTCCGTGAACCTCACGATTCTGCCGCTCGTCGGCGGTGAGGAGGAAAAACTGGGTCTGATGCTCATGGTCGAAGACATCAGCTCGGAAAAGCGCATGAAATCGACCATGTCGCGCTACATGGACCCGGGCATCGCCGACAAACTGCTTCAGGCCGGCGGCGAGGATATCCTGGGCGGGCAGAGCCAGAAGGCGACGGTCCTGTTCTCGGATATCCGCGGCTTCACGACCCTCACTGAGGAACTCGGGCCACAGGGCACGGTGTCGTTCCTCAACGAGTACTTCACGATCATGGTCGACTGCATTTCGCGTGAGGAGGGGATGCTCGACAAGTTCATCGGTGACGCGATCATGGCGGCATTCGGCTTGCCGATCGCCCACGACGATGACGAGGATCGCGCGGTGCGCGCGGCGATCAACATGATCCGCGAGCTCTGGGCCTGGAACAAGGTCCGCGAATCCCACGGCCAGATGCCGGTCGACATGGGTGTCGGCCTGAATACCGATACCGTCGTTTCGGGCAATATCGGGTCGCCCAAGCGAATGGACTACACCCTGATCGGCGACGGCGTGAACCTGGCGTCGCGGCTGGAGAGCGCCTGCAAGGCCTATTCGGCGCGCATCCTGATCAGCGACCATACCTTCAAGAAGTTGCGCGGCACCTACCGAATTCGCGATGTCGACCTCGTCGTCGTCAAGGGCAAGACCGAGCCGGTCGGGGTCTACGAAGTCCTCGACTACCATAACGAGGACAGTTTCCCGAACCTCATGGACGTCGTGAACTATTTCAACGAGGGCATGCGCAAGTACCGCGCCGGGAAGTGGGACGACGCGATCACCAAGTTCCAGGAAGCGCTGGCACGCAACCCCAGCGACAAGCTCGCGCAGACCTACGTCGACCGCTGCCTGCACCTGAAGGAGCATCCTCCAGGGGACGAATGGAACGGCGTCTGGGTGATGAAGACCAAGTAGGCTACTGCGCGGCGGCGCGCAGGAGCGCCTCCACACCGGGCAGTTCCTTGCCTTCCAGCCATTCGAGGAATGCACCGCCCGCGGCGGAGACGTAGCTCAGCTTGGTGTCGACCCCGGCCATGGCAAGGGCTGCCATCGTGTCGCCGCCGCCCGCGACGCTGAGCAGGCTTCCCCGTCCGGTCAGGTCCGCGACGGCGCGCGCAACGGCGACGGTCCCTGTCTCGAACGGTTTGGTCTCGAAGGCGCCGAGCGGTCCGTTCCACACAACGGTGCGGCAGGTTCCGAGTAGTTCGATCAGCCGCTTGGTCGAAGCGGGGCCCACGTCGAGGATCATCTTGTCCCGGGGGACGGCCTCGATACCGACATTGGCGACGGCGACGCCTTCCTTGAGTTCGGCGGCCACGACGGCGTCCTGCGGCAGAACGATCTCACAACCCGCACCCTGCGCGGCGGCCTCGACCTCGCGGACCACGTCGACGAGATCGGGCTCGCACAGGCTCTTGCCGATGTCCACGCCGCGCGCGAACAGGAAGGTGTTGGCCATGCCGCCGCCAATGGCGAGGTGCTGGACCTTGGTGACGAGGTTGGTCAGTGCCGCAAGCTTGGTCGAGATCTTCGACCCGCCGACGATGGCCGCGACGGGGCGCTGCGGCGAATCGAGTGCCTGGTGCAAGGCGACCAGTTCGGCCTGCATCCCCAGGCCGGCCGCGCTTGGCAGAAAATGGGTGATACCCTCGATCGACGCGTGGGCGCGGTGCGAACACGAGAAGGCCTCGTTGACGTAGATGTCGCCAAGCCGCGCCAACTGACGGGCGAAGGCCTCGTCGTTCGCTTCCTCCCCATCGTGGAAGCGCAGGTTCTCCATCAGGATGATTTCGCCAGGCTCGAGCCCGGAGACGGCCACTTCGGCGGCCGGGCCAATGCAATCATCGGAGAACGGGATCGGCGGCCGGCCCAGGGCATTGCCCAGGACCTCGCGAACCCGGCGAAGCGAGAGGTCCGCCTTGAACCGTCCTTTTGGTCTTCCGAAATGCGAGATCACGACGACCTTGGCGCCGCGAGACAGCAGTTGCCGCAGCGTGGGGGCGAGCCGCTCGATGCGCAGGCCGTCCGTCATGTACAGGTCTTCCATGGGGACGTTGAGGTCTGCGCGGACGATGACGGTCTTTCCGTCGACATCGAGATCGTCAAGTGTGCGGAGGTTTTCCATGGTCTGGCTCAGGCCCTTGCGGAGACGGCGCGCACCTTAGCGACTCTCCTTTTTGCCATCAACGAAGACCGATTGCGCCAACCGCCACGCGGCTCCATAGTTTTGCAATGGCTGTACTCATCTCCATCAGCGGGCAGGATCGCCGTGGACTCGTTTCGGCAATTGCCGGCCGGTTGTTCGATCTCGGCTTCAACCTTGGCGACACCAGCTTCGCGGTTCTCGGCACCGGCTTCGAGTTCAACGCGGTGGCGGAGCTTCCTGCCGGACTGGCGGCGGACGAAGTCCGCTTTGCCCTGGCCGAGGTGCCGGACCTGGAGGGATGCGAGGTTGCGGTCCGCACCTTCGAATACGGTGCGACGCACGACGAGACCGGCCGGGCTACCCATTCGGTGACTTTCCGCGGCGGCGACCAGCCGGGCCTTCTTGCCCGCCTGACGGAGGTTCTGCTCGACTTCGGCGCCAACATCGTCCGTCTCAATGCGGAACGGATCCCGGGGAGCGACGGAAACGCCTACGT
>JAYQVF010000035.1:0-20796 GCA_038148335.1 Alphaproteobacteria bacterium
AATGAAGGCGGGCATCGACAAGGTGGCTTGCGCGATGCTGCGGCCCTGGGCGTCGAACACGACGCAGGCGAGATCCCAGGCTTCGCGCACGCCCACGGAAAAGGCCGTGCGCACGATCGACAGCAGGATCTCGTCGGTGATCGCGATCAGGCGATCCCACATGATTCCGAGGTCGACGGCGTCGATGTGTTTCATGACGCTTCCTGCATGCCCGCGACGGCGACGATCATGTTGCCGTCGGCATCGACCGTTACCCGGTCGCCGACGCCGATGATACACGTCGATTCGCGTTCCTCGACCAGTGCCGGGCCGGAGAACGTATCGCCGGGCTTGAGCGCGTAGCGGTCGTAGACCGGCGTGTCTCGGGCGCCGTGCTGTTCGGGGAAAAAGGCCGGGCGCTTGCCCTTGATCGCCTTGCTGCCGCGCGCGCCTTCGAGGCGATAGGCCGCCCCCACATCGGCGCGCTCCAGCGCCACCTCGATCTTCCAGTTGGTGATCTCGAGCGCTTCGGACGGGAACGACTTGGTGAAGATGCGTTCGTAGGCGGCGGTGAACAGGCGGGCAACGTCTGAAAAGTTCGCACCCTCGGGCAGATCGACTTCGACCTCATAGCCCTGACCGGTGTAGCGCACGTCGAGCCGGCGGCGGACGACGACGCGTTCGCCGCTTTCGGGGTCACGTCCCAGAAATCCCCTGGCCTCGTCGATGAGCGACGCGAAGCGCGACTCGAAGCCGGCAGGATCGAGCGCCGCCAGGGCGAGACGTTCCGCTCGGAAGGTTTCGAAGGACAGCGGGCTGGCGAGCAGGCCGACCGCCGACATGACCCCGGCGCCGACCGGGAACACCACCGTCGGCACGCGCAGCTTGCGCGCTACCCGGCAGGCATGGGCCGGACCCGACCCGCCGAAGGCGATCATGGCGCATGCGCGATAGTCGAAGCCGCGCTCGGAGGCGTGGTTGCGGAAGGCGCGCGCGATGTCCTCGTTGACCGACTCGTGGATGCCCCAGGCGGCGCGCAACGTGTCGATGCCAAGCGGTCTTCTGAGCTTGGCGTCGAGCGCATCGGCGGCTGCTTGTCGGTCGAGGCGCATGTCGCCGCCGAGGAAGAACGCGTCGTCGAGGTAACCCAGCGTCAGGTTGGCGTCGGTCAGCGTCGGCTCCATGCCGCCCTGGCCGTAGCAGGCGGGTCCCGGCTGTGCGCCGGCGCTGCGCGGGCCAACGGCAATGGTGCCGCGGGTGTCGATTGCAGCGATGGAGCCGCCGCCCGAGCCGATCTCGATCAGGTCGATCACGGGGATCTTGGCCGGCAGGCCGGAGCCGGCGCGGAACTCGTGGACGCGGGCGACTTCCATCTCGTAGCGCTTGAGCGGCTGGTCGTCGCGCACCAGCGCGCCCTTCGCGGTCGTGCCGCCCATGTCGAACGACAGCAGGTCCGGGCGCGCCAGCTGACGGCCCAATGCGGCGGACTGCAGCACGCCGGCCGCCGGGCCGCTTTCGAGCATGCGCACGGGAAAGCGCCGCGCCACGTCAGGCGTTACGGTGCCGCCCGACGAGGACATGATGAACAGGTCGCCCTTCAATCCCGTGGCGCGCAATCCGTCCTCAAGCCGGCGCAGGTAGCGGTCGAACAGCGGCCCGGCAAAGGCGTTCATCGTCGCCGTCGTCCAGCGTTCGTACTCGCGCAGGAACGGAAACACTTCCGACGAGGTCGAGACGAACAGCTCCGGGTGATTGGCGGCGGCGATGGCGGCGACCGCCTGTTCGTGCGCCGGGTTGACCGGGCTGTTGAGGAAACAGACGGCAACCGCGCCGACGTCGTCCTGCACCAACGAGTCGAGGGCCCGCGCGACCGCGGCTTCGTCGAGCGCGTCGAGAATGGCGCCGTCCGGTCCGATCCGTTCGCGAACCTCGCGCCGCAGGGCGCGCGGCACCAGCGGTTCGGGATAGGTAATGGTCAGGTCGTACATGTCGTAGCGGCGTTCGCGCGCGATATCGAGGATGTCGCCGAAGCCTTCGGTGACGAGCATCGCGGTGCGCGCGCCGCGCCGTTCGATGACCGCATTCGTGACCAGCGTCGTGCCATGCACGACGGCGCTGACGTCCTGGGGCGCAACGCCGGCCTTGTCGAGCAACCGCGGCACGCCGGAGAGCACGGACTGGGCGGGATCGTCCGGCGTGGTCAGCTGCTTGTGGATGAACAGGCTTCCGTCGCCTTCGGACAGCAGGGCGAAATCGGTGAACGTTCCGCCGATGTCGATACCGACGCGGTAGGTCATGCGGTCCGGCTATTCGCGCCGCAGGGCGGTGACTTCGAGCTCCACCTTCATGCCCTCGTCGGCCAGGGTCGTGACGATCGTCGTGTTGGTGGGCCGGATCTTGTCGAAGGTCTCCTTGAGGACGGCGCTGACCGGCATGACATAGTCGCGGTCGCCGACATAGACGCGGACGCGCACGACGTCCTCGAAACTCGAATCCGCTTCCCGGAGAGCGGCCTCGATGGTGCGCAGGGACTCGCGGGTCTGTTCCTGGACGTCGTCGGAAAGGGCGCCGGTCTTAGGGTGGTGGCCGGAGGTTCCGGCGACCAGGATCCAGCGTCCGTCGACGACGGCTCGCGAATAGCCGGCAAGTTCCTCGAACTTCGATCCCGAAAAGATGGTTCTGCGGGGCATGTCGGCGGTCCTCCCTCAAGGGGCGGGATTGTTCGTGATCGTCGCGCAACAATCAATGGCAGGCCCGGGGGCGGGTTCTTGCCCGGACGCGGCAAGTAGCTAGAGTGGCCGGGCTTGCGCGGACAGGAGGAACTGGCATGAGCGGCGCGGTCTACCGCGGCTACACCAAGGACGAGCTGGAACTGCTCTACTCGCATCGTCACCGGATCGAGGGCTACGAGGGGTATTTCGAACGCTGGCCGGCGGAAAGCGCCAGGGCGCGCGAGACGCTCGATACGGTGCTCGACGTCGCCTATGGCCGGGGCGACGCCGAGCGCTACGATGTCTTTCGCGGGCCCGAGGGGGCGCCGATCCAGGTCTTCGTGCATGGCGGCTACTGGTACTCGCAGGACAAGCATGTGTTCGAATCGATGGCGCCGGCCTATGTCGCCCGGGGCGCCACGCTGGTCAGCATCAACTATCCGCTGGCGCCGACCGTGACGCTGACCGAACTGGTCGACGCCTGCCGCCGCTGCGTCGTGCACCTGTACGAGCATGCGGCCGAGTGGGGTGGCAACCCCGATCGTCTCTTCGTGTCGGGCCATTCGGCCGGTGGTCACATCGCGGCGACGCTGATCTCGACCGACTGGCCGGGATACAAGCCGGGTCTGCCGGAGGACATGATCAAGGGGGCGCTGCCGATCAGCGGCCTCTACGATCTCGAACCGATCCGCCACCTGAACATGAACGAAACCCTACACATCTCGGAGGCGGAGGCGCGCGACCTGTCGCCGATCCTCTCGATCCCGCAGACCGCGGGGCCGGTGGTGCTGGGGGTCGGTACCAACGAAGGCGAGGAATTCAACCGCCAGCAGGCCGACTATGCCGATGCCTGGCGTGCCGGCGGCCTGCAATGCGAGTCGCTGTTCCTCGAAGGCAAGAATCACTTCTCCATTGTCGACGACTACGCGAACGAGGGCGGAACGCTGTTCGAGGCCGCCTGCGCCCAGATGGGACTCTAGATGGCTGACGACGAATTCGAGCTTTACGACCTCAAGGTCGAGTGGATGGCGGGCGACCGGCCGTGCTGGTGCGGCGGCAAGGCCGGCGATCACTTCTACCTGCGCGGCGAGCACATCGAGATGGCGCCGGGCGTCAAGTGGTCGATCTACACCATGTCGGAGCTGCTCCCGCTGCTGCCGGCCAAGCAGCGCATGACGCATCCGCACGACTGGATGACGACCGACACGGATGTTGCTTGCCTCGATCCGAACTGCGGGTCGCGCTTTCGCATCAGCCGCGTCGGCAAGCGAACCTTTCGCCATTCCGAAACGACCGCGGTCAAACTCGAAAAGGACAAGGCATGAGCGTCGAGCGCTTCGAGGTCGCACCCGGCTACACGATTTCGCGCCTGATCAAGGGCGGCTGGCATCTCGCCGGCGGCCACGGCGACGTCGACCGCGAGCAGGCCATTGCCGACATGGCGGTGTTCGTCGAGAAAGGGATTACGACGTTCGATTGCGCCGATCACTACACCGGTGTCGAGGAGATGATCGGCGACTTCCGGCTGCGCTACCCGGAACTCGCGAAGCAGGTGCAGGTGCACACCAAGTTCGTTCCCGACTACGACAAGCTGGGCAACGTCAAGAAGGACTACGTCGAGGGCGTCATCGATCGCTCGATCCGGCGTCTCAAGGTCGAACGCCTCGATATCGTGCAGTACTACTGGTGGGATCCGGACGGCAGGCCGGGGTTCGTGGAGACCGGGCTGATGCTCAAGGAACTGCAGGATGCCGGCAAGATCGCCCGGATCGGCGTTTCCAACTTCAACACCCGGCAGATGAAGGCACTGGTCGACGGCGGCGTGCCGATCGCCACCAACCAGCCGCAGTACTCGCCAGTCGACCGGCGTCCCGAGGCGCAACTCATCCCCTATTCTCAAGAGAACGGAATCGTGCAGCTCTGCTACGGCACGCTGGCGGGCGGATTCTTCTCGGCCGACTGGCTCGGCAAGCCGGAGCCGTTCGATCCGTTTCCCAACCGCTCGCTCACCAAGTACAAGCTCATCATCGAGGACTTCGGCGGCTGGCCGCTGTTCCAGGAACTGCTCGCCACGATGAAGAAAGTCGGCGACAAGCACGGCGTCACCGTTGCGCTCGTCGCGCTGCGCTGGATCCTGGACCGGCCCAACGTCGGGGCGGCCATCGTCGGCGCGACGTCGGCCCGGCACGTCGACGAAAACCTGAAGGTCTTTTCCTTTTCGCTCGATGCCGAGGACAACGCCGCCATCGAGGCGGTGCTGTCGAAACGGACCGGGCCAGACGGCGACTGCTACGATCTCGAACGCGACAAGACCGGCCGCCACGGTCGCATCATGCGCTACAACCAGAACGCCCTGGAAGGCGGCGCGCCGCGCGCCTAGCTGTGTTGCGCGTAGATGGCACGCATCAGCGGCGAGTCCGGCGCGCGTTCGATATCGCCCACGTCCAGCATCGGCCGGTCGAGCCCCGCATCCTCGATCGCGATGCGATCCTCGGCGGTAATGACCACATCGAGGGCTTTCAGAACCTCGGGTAGCCGCGCGGCGCTGGACGCCCCGAACAGCACGGCGGCCCCAGGGCCGTATTGCAGGACCCAGGCCAGGGCGACGGTCGCCATCGAGCACCCGCAGCGGCGCGCTACCTTGTCGAGTGCGGCCAGTAGTCTCTGGCACCGCTGCCAGCCGCCTCCGGCATCTATCAGGGCGCGGTACTCGGCGCTGTGCTCGGTGTCCGTCGCGCGCGGATCATCGTCCGACAACCAGCGCTCGCTGAGGAAGCCCCCGGCCAGCGGCGCAAAAGTCATCAGCCCGATTCCCCGGCGCGCGCAGTATTGCGCCAGCCCGTTTTCCGCGCGGCGGTCGATCAGGGAGTAGTGGACCTGGTTGGTCGCGATCGGCACCCCCGCTGCCGCCAGGCGTTCCAGTGTGGCCATGCCGAAGTTGGCGGTGCCGATGAGGCCGATCTTGCCCTGCTGCTGCAGGTCGGCGAGGACGAGGCCGGTGTCGATCAGGCCGGCGACATCCAGGTTCCACCACTGGATCTGCACCAGATCGAGGCGTTCGACGCCGAGGCGCTGCAGCGAGCGTTCGACGCTGCGCGTTATTTCTGATGGCGTCGGTCCGCTGCCGGACAGCGGAGCGGTATAGCGCGTGTGGATCCGCAGCGCTGCGAAGGTCTCCGCGGCGAGCCGGTCGTGCGCCGCGGCGCGCAAGGCGCCCATCAGTTCCTCGCCACCGGCGTAGCTGTCCGAGGTTTCGAACGTGGTCACCCCGGCCGCGACGAACTGCAAGAGGTCCTCGACGACCTCGGGGCCGCGTCCGATGGTCTGCCAGCCGCCCTTGATCAGGCGGCTGATGCAATAGCCCGGCGCGAGCTCGACCTGGGGCACCGTCATCCGAGGTGGTCCCGCAATAGTCTGCCGTAGCCGGCCACGGGCGCGAGGCCGGCAATGCGGGCGCTGGCCCAGAAGGTTGCCTGGTTGCTGGTGACAACCGGCTTGCCGCGCGTTCGTTCGAGTTCGTCGACGAGGCCGAGGGCCGGGAGGTCTGTGCAACTGACAAACAGCGTGTCGACGTCGGAACCGTCCACATCGGCGACCAAGGCCCGGATCTGGTCGTCGCCGATCGTGTTGATGTCGGCGCCGCCGCGCCGTTCCAGCCCGTTGACCGCGAGAACCTCGAAACCGGCAGCCGCGAAGAAGTCGCGTTCGGCCTCGTAGACCCAGGACAGGTAGGGCGTGGCGATGGCGATGCGCCTGGCGCCAAGCGTTCGCAGCGCCTCCGTGACGGCGGTGGCCGTGGTCACCGCCGGTATGCCGGTACGCGCGGCAATGGCGTCGGCAATCACCCTGTCCGAACCGCTGCCGCGAAAGAAACTCGCAGAGGTACAGGCGAAGGCAGTGACCGCGACGCCCGCCTTGACCAGCGAGGCGGCAAGGTCGGGCGCGGCGTCGACCATCTGCTGGAACTGCCCGGCGATCTCGCGCGTTGTGTCGACGTCCGCGCGCGCGAAGTGCACACCGACGTCGGGCGCGGCGAGTTCGATGAAATCGTCTTCCGCGATGACGTTGATCGCGGGCACGATGAAGCCGAGGCGGTGCGTCTTTCTGCTCATCGACCTTCCAGAGAAATCAGGGGCAAAGAAAAACCGGCCAGAACGAGTCTGGCCGGTCCTTCTTTTCCGTCAAGCGTTGGCGGGCTTAGCTGCCGGAAACCATCGCCTTGATCTTGTTGACGTCTTCAAGGCTGATGCTCTTCTGCTCCTTGAAGGCGCCGTCCCGGTACTGCTGTGCCGAGAAGGCGGCGGACACGTCGCCGTACTTGTCGAACTGGATCGGGCCGGTCACGCCGATGTAGGCGATGTCCTTGCCGTCCTTCAGCTTCTTGATGGCCTCTTCGAAGCCCTTGACGCCGGCGTAGACCGGTTCGCCTTCAGGACCTGTGATCTCGCGGATCAGTTCGGCCAGGTTGGCACCGGTTGCTTTGATCCCCTTGATGTCCGCGGCGACATTGGCGAGCGCGAGCAGAGCGCCTGAGTCGTAACCCGAGGTGCGGCCCGGGCCGCCGTCGATCGTTAGGTCGCAGCACGCCTGGATGTCGGCGTTGACGGTCTGGAACGACGGCGTATCGGGCGACGCCGGGCTGATGAACCAGCCGTTCTTGACCGCTTCCTCGCCGACGGTGCCGACGAACTTCTGGTCGTTCATGCCTTGCGGGAACACGAACCCGCTCGGGCCGCCGAGGCTGATCCAGTCGCGCATCTGCTTGGAGCCGTCCTGCGGCTGGCTGAGCAGATAGAGCGCGTCGGGCTTGCCTTCCATCGCCTTGTTGACTTCCGAGCGATAGGACGGCTGGTCAGGGTTGAACGGCACGACGTTGGCAATCTCGCCGCCCAGCGCCTTGAACGCATTGACGAACTCGGCCTGGTTGTTCTTACCCCAGTCGTTGTTGAGGTGGATGATCGCGACCTTCCGGAAGCCGGCATCGTGCGCCATCTTCGCGGTAGCGACGGCCTGCAGCGAGTCGGCCGGCAGCGTGCGGAAGAACAGGCCTTTGGTCTTGCCTTCGCGCGACATCGTCGTGAAGGTCGACGAGGTCGAGGCGGTCACCACCATGACGGCGCCCTTGTCGACGGTGACCGAGGTGAGAAGAGGGCCGGTGATGCCCGATGAGATCGGGCCGACGATCGCCTGCACGCCGTCGATGTCGATCAGCTTCTGCGCCGCGTCCACCGCCACCGAAGGCTGGGTCTGCGAGTCGCGGACGTCGTACTTCAGGGCGCAGCCGACGCCGACTTTGGCGCGGGCTTCGTTGACCTGTTCGACGCCGAGCTGCGCGGCACGCGAAATCGGCACGCCGAACGCGCCGTAAGAGCCGGTGAGCGACAGAACCGCACCGATCGTATGGCTGCAGTTCTGCGCCTGTGCGCCGGTGGCGGTCAGGGCGGACGCCGCGAGGACGGCGCCGGCGACCGCGAAGGGCGCGAGCAAAGCACGAGTTTTCATCTAGGAACCTCCCTGTTTCATCAAGCAGCGTTTGTAAGTCGCTTTTAAATAACCATAATACCGCCCGCCTTCAGGGAGAGTCACGGCGCAAATGGGAGGTCCGTCATTACTCAGCGACAGGAACGGCCCCCGTGCTGACCATCGTTGATCTGGTCAAGGATTTCGGCGGTCTGCACGCCGTCGACGGCGTTTCCTTCGAGGTCGCCAAGGGTACCATCACGGGCCTAATCGGCCCCAATGGGGCTGGCAAGACCACGACCTTCAACATGATTGCTGGGGCCTTCCCGCCGACGGCCGGCCGGATCCGGTTCGACGACAAGGACATCACCTCGTGGCCGGCCCACCGAACATTTCGCCAAGGCCTGGTGCGCACCTTCCAGATTCCGCGGCCGTTCGGCCGCATGACGGTGCTCGAAAACCTGATGATGGTGCCCCAGGGGCAACTGGGTGAGCGATTCTGGAACAACTGGTTCCGCCAGGCCGCGGTCCGCGCCGAGGAGCGCGCGTTGCGCGACAAGGCGATCGACATCCTCGACTTCCTCGGCCTTACGCGCCTCGGCGAAGAGGAGGCGCGCAACCTGTCCGGCGGCCAGATGAAGTTGCTCGAGCTCGGCCGCGCCCTGATGTCGGACCCCAAGATGATCCTGCTCGACGAACCGGGTGCGGGGATCAACCCGACGCTCCTCGGCGAGATCGTCGAACGCATCGCCACGCTGAACGAACGAGGGATCACCTTTCTCATCATCGAGCACAACATGGATCTCGTGATGACGTTGTGCCAGCCGATCATCGTGATGGCGGGCGGCAAGCTTCTGATGCAGGGCACCGCCGACGAGGTCCAGAGCGATCCGCGGGTGCTGGAAGCGTTTCTCGGCGGCGTCGCGGACGAGGAGGCCGGCGATGGCTGAACTCGTCCTGAAGGTTTCTGATGTCGTGGCGGGCTACAACCCGTCACTCCCGATCCTGCGCGGTATTTCGCTTGAGGTGTTCAAGGGCGAGATCGTGACCGTCCTTGGTCCCAACGGCGCCGGGAAATCCACGCTCATCAAGGCGATCGCGGGCCTCGTCAGAATCTCCGAGGGGAAGGTCGCCTTCGGCGCGCGCGACATCACGGGTCTTGCAACGCACGAACTGATTCGCGCCGGCGTCGCCTACGTGCCGCAGACCGAGAACGTTTTTGCGCGGTTGTCGGTCGAGGAGAATCTTTCGTTGGGGGCGCTGCACAACCGCGACCAGTACGAGACCCAGCGGCGGCGGGTTCTCGATCTGTTTCCCGATCTCGAGCGCTTGGGCCACCTGGCGGCAGGCAAACTGTCGGGCGGCCAGCGTCAGATGGTGGCGGTCGGCCGGGCGTTGATGGCAGCCCCGCAACTGCTGATGGTCGACGAACCTTCTGCCGGCCTGTCGCCCAAACTGGCGCAGGTTGTCTTTTCGCAACTTGTCCAGGTCAAGAAAACCGGCGTCACGATCCTGATGGTGGAGCAGAACGCGCGCGCCGCGTTGCAGATTTCCGATCGGGGCTACGTCCTGGCCGAGGGTCAGGAGCGGGTTCACGGCGCAGCGGAATCGCTGCTCACCAACCCGGAGGTGGGCGAGCTCTACCTCGGCAGCAAGGCGAGGTACGCGCGGGCATGATCCAGTTCGTCGCAGACGGCATCGTCAATGCCGCGCTGATCGCCCTCGGCGCGATCGGTCTCAGCATGACCTACAACATCCTGCGTTTCGCAAACTTCGCGCAGGGCGAAATCCTGACGACGGGTGCCTACTTCACGCTTCTCGTCGTGAGCGCGATGGGCGTTGGCATCGGCACCATGGGCCCGGTCGCTTTCGGCTGGCCGCTCTTGCTGTCGATGGTGGTGGCGATCGGAATCACGAGCGTGATCGTGCTCATTGTGGACTGGCTCTTGTTCCGTCAGCTTCGCGACAAAGTGGCATCGCGCATCACCTTCATCATGGCCGCGTTCGGCGTTTCCTTGATGGGCCGCAACATCACCACCCTGATCGCGGGCGGCGAACCCATGTACTACGACTTCTACATTCCGAAGTCGTTCGAACTGCTGCCCGGGGTCAAGATTCGTCCTGACGACATTGCCATCGTCGCGATCGCGGTCATTGCGTTCGTGATTCTGTTCCTGTTCGTCAACCGGACTTCGATGGGACGGCAGATGCGGGCGGTGGCCGAGAATCCAACCCTGGCGCGGATCAACGGCATCGACGTCCGCTCCGTCATCCGCTGGACGTGGATCATCGGCGCGTCGCTGGCGACCGTGGCCGGGGCGCTGCTCGGTCACAACACGCAGCTCCGGCCGGAAATGGGCTTCGATCTGTTGTTGCCGATGTTCGCGGCGCTCATCC
The DNA here is from genome assembly GCA_038148335.1 of Alphaproteobacteria bacterium. Taxonomy (GTDB): domain Bacteria; phylum Pseudomonadota; class Alphaproteobacteria; order SHVP01; family SHVP01; genus CALJDF01. The sequence goes on from JAYQVF010000035.1 coordinate 10,548, forward strand.
TGGGCGGCGCAAACAACCTATACGGCACCATTCTTGGGGCGATCGTCGTCGGCCTGACGGAGGCGCTGGCCGTCGCGTTCGGCCTTGCCGGTTACCGCGCGGCCGTCACGTTCCTCGTCATGGTGGCGTTCCTGCTGGTGCGGCCGAACGGGCTCTTGGGGGAGAAGGAATAATGGAAGGCACGATTTCGTTCCTGATCTTCTTCCTGATTTTTGCATCGTTCTATTCGCTCAGCAGTCTGGGGCTGAACCTGCAATGGGGTTTCACCGGGCTGTTCAACGTTGGCATCGTTGGCTTCTTCGCGATCGGCGCCTACACCTCGGCCATCATTACCGGGCCGGCTTATCCCGACACGTTGATTGGCGGTCTTGGCCTGTGGTTCCCTCTCGGATTCGTCGGCGCGATGATCACGTCCGGGATTGCGGCGCTGTTCATCGGCTTCGTGACATTGCGGTTGCGCGAGGATTTCCTGGCGATCTCGACCTTCGGCATCGCGCTGTCGATTCAGCTCGTGACCCTCAACTTCGAATCGCTGACGCGGGGACCCAACGGCATGTATTCGCTGCCGCGGCCGCTGTCGGGCTTTTTCGAATCGCGGACGCTGGACAACCTGCTCTATCTGATCCTGTGTCTGGCGATCATTGCGGTCATCTACTGGGCGTTCGAGCGCATGGTCCGCTCGCCCTGGGGCCGCGTGCTGCGTTCCATTCGGGAGGACGAGGTCGCGGCCGAGGCGCTCGGCAAGAATGTGTTCGTCGTGCGCCTGCAGTCGTTCGTCGTCGGCTCGTCGGTCATGGGGCTGGCTGGCGCGCTCTACGCCAATTTTCAGGGTTTCATCAGCCCGCTCGATTTCATTCCAATTTTCACGTTCCAAGTGTTCGTGATGCTGATCGTGGGTGGCAGCGGCAACAATCTCGGCGCGCTGCTCGGCGGCCTCGTCGTGTGGGGCTTGTGGTCCGGCAGCGATGCGCTGATCTCCAGCGTCCTGCCGCCGACCATCCAGACCCAGGCTGCGGCGGCGCGGATTGTGCTGATCGGCCTCGTTCTCGCGCTGGTGCTGCTGTATCGCCCGGCCGGGATCCTGCGCGAGAAGCGAATCGTCTCGCGTGAAGCGCGGCTATCCTGACGCGGTGCTTCCCGTGAGCGACGACGTCGCGGCGGTCTGCCTGCGCGAGGTGCATCGCCTGCACCGCGCGATCGTCGACTGGACCACCGGGGCAGTGCCCGACGACGATCGGTCGTTTGCGCCCTTTGCTGAGGCCTTTGCGCCCACATTTCTGATCATCAACCCGGAAGGCGCCGCCGAGAGCGTTTCGTCCGTTGTCTCGCGCTTTCGCAAACGTCACGGAGAACGCGCCGCCCTCGACTTCGGGATCCGCATCACCGGCGAGGACGTGCGTCTGGTGACGGGCAAACAGGCCCTCATCGTCTACCAGGAGCACTGGTTGCACGGCACCGTGGAGCAGTCGGTCATCCTGGCGAGTGCGCTGCTCGAGGTCGATGCGGCGCGGCCCGGCGGCGTCGCCTGGCTGCATCTGCACGAGACCTGGCTGAGGCCGCTGCGCTAGATCGACTTGCGGCCGGCGAAGCGCGGCTCGCGCCATACCTCCTTCTCGAGTACCTCGCGGAACCGGTCGATGGCGTCCCACACGTCGACGTAGCGCGTCGTCAGTGGGCTGACGCCGAAGCGGATCGAGTCCGGCGTTCGGAACGAACAGACAACATCCATCTCGGCCAGCGCCTCGACCACGGCGTTGCCGCCGGGGTGACGCAGGGCGAGGTGGCCGCCGCGCTCTTCATACGCGCGTGGCGAAGCCACGCTGACGCCAAAGTTGGCCAGTTCCTGGTCGGTCAGATTGAGCAGCAGGTTCGACAACGCTGCGTGCTTGTCGCCGGCCGCGCTCACGTCAACATCCTTCCAGATCGCCATGGCGGCCTGCAGGGCCACGGTGCTGAGCACCGGCGGCGTACCGATGAGCGCGCGCTTGGCGCCGGGCGCCGGACGGTAGCCGAGTTCGAATGCAAACTGGTCGGCATGCCCGAGCCATCCCTTGAGGCCGAGGTCGAGCCCGTCGTGATGGCGTTCGGCGGCGAAGAAGAAGGCGGGCGCGCCGGGGCCGCCGCACAGGTACTTGTAGGTGCAACTCACCGCGAAGTCGGTACCGCTCGCGTTGAGGTCGATCGGCACGGCGCCGGCGCCGTGCGACAGGTCCCAGATCGTCAACGCACCGGCCGCCATGGCCGCCGCGTTGATCCTGGCCATGTTGCGCCGGCGGCTGGTGCGGTAGTCGACGAGGCTCAGCACGACAGCGGCCGTCGTGCCGTCGATCAGGGAACAGATTTCCTCGTCGCTGTCGGCGCCGTCCTCGGCGAGAACCAGCCGCTGGCCGCCGCCAAGCATGTCGATGGCGCCCTGGACCGCATAGAGGTCGGTCGGGAAGTTGGCGGCTTCGGATACTAGGGTCGCGCGGTCGCGGTTGATGTGGAGGGCGCCTGCGGCCGCCTTGAACAGGTTGATCGTCGTCGAATCGGCCACGACGATCTCACCCGGCGCGGCGCCGACGATGTCGGCGATGCCGTCGCCGATCTCCGTGGCCGCCTCGAGCCAGCCCGCCTGTCCCCAACTGCGTCGCCGGGCGAGGCCCCAGTCTTGCTCCACGGTGTCGCGCAGTCGGTCGGCGACGTCGCGCGGCGGCGCCCCGATCGAGTTCGCATCCATGTAAATGCGGGAACGCGCGCCGCTGCCCGCGGGCCGGAGGAAGCGTTCACCGATCGCCGCAAGAGGGTCGGCGGCGTCGAGCGCAAGGCAGTCGTCACGGGTGATCGGCAAGCGTCGTTCTCCTGGCAGCGTCGCGACAGCATATCAGCGTACGTGCATTTATGGACCGATCGGCTAAGTTGTCGCCTCTCGAATTTCGCTTCTGCACGCCATGCCAGCACAATCGGACCAGAACCTGCTGCGGGTCGCCGCCGACATCGGCGGCACGTTTACCGACGTGGCGGCGGAGCAGGGCGGGGCGCGCTTTACCGCGAAAGTTCTGACAACGCCCCGGGCGCCGGAAGAGGGCGTTCTCGAAGGGTTGCGGGTCGCCCTCGGCAAAGCGGGCAAGGCCATTGCCGATGTGGACGTGTTCCTGCACGGCACGACGCTGGCCACCAACGCGTTGATCGAGCGCAAGGGGGCCAAGCTGGCCTTCATCACCACCGACGGGTTCCGCGACGTGCTCGAGACCGGCTATGAGAAGCGTTTCGAGCAGTACGACGTCTTCATGGACCGGCCGCCGCCGCTGGTGCCGCGGCCGCTGCGCCTGACCGTCGCCGAGCGGATGGCAGCCGACGGGTCGGTTCTCACGCCGCTCGACGAGCAAGCCGTCGAGGCGCTGGTGCCCCCGCTGCAGCGCGAGGCGGTCGGCGCGCTCGCGATCGGCTTCCTCCACGCCTACGTCAATCCGGACCATGAACGCCGGGCGCGGGATCTGCTCGCGAAGAGACTGCCCGACGTCGCGATCACGATCTCGTCCGACGTCAGTCCCGAGATTCGCGAGTACGACCGCTTTTCGACCGCCTGCGCCAATGCCTACGTCCAGCCCCTCATGGCGGGCTATCTCGGGCGTCTGCAGGCCGCGGTGCGCGCCGAGGGCTTCGATGGCGCGCTGTTGCTGATGATGTCCGGCGGCGGACTCACGACGTTGGAGACAGCGCAGCGTCTCCCGATCCGGCTCGTCGAGTCAGGCCCTGCGGGCGGCGCCATTCTCGCCGGGCACATCGCCCGCGAAACGGGCGTCGACGAGGTGCTGTCGTTCGACATGGGCGGTACGACCGCGAAGATCTGTCTGATCGCGAACGGCGAACCGGAACGTGCCCGCGTTTTCGAAGTGGCGCGTGCCTACCGGAACCTCAAGGGCAGCGGCTGGCCGGTGCGTATTCCAGTTATCGAGATGGTCGAGATCGGCGCCGGCGGCGGATCGATCGCGCGCGTCGATGCGATGCGGCGCATCACGGTCGGTCCGGACAGCGCCGGCTCGGAACCGGGGCCCGCCTGCTACGGCCGCGGCGGTGAAAATGCGACCGTCACCGACGCCAATCTCGTGCTGGGGCGTCTCAATGCCGAGCGTTTTGCCGGGGGGCGTTTTTCGCTGGACCGGGCCGCTTCGGAAAAGGCGGTTTCAACGGCGGTGGGAGGGCCGCTCGACCTTACCGAGACCTGGGCCGCGGCCGGGGTCAGCGAGATCGTCGAGGAAAACATGGCGAACGCCGCCCGCGTTCATGCGATCGAGCGTGGCAAGGTGATCGACCGTCACGTCATGATCGCCTTCGGCGGTGCGGCGCCGCTGCACGCCACGCGGCTCGCGGCCAAGCTCGGCATCCGCAAGGTCGTGGTGCCCAAGGGGGCGGGCGTTGGGTCCGCCATCGGGTTTCTCCGTGCGCCGGTGTCGTATCAAGTGGTGCGCAGCCTGCAGCAGAACCTGCGGCGCGCCGATCATGCCGCGGTACAGGCCATGCTTGAGTCGATGGAGGACGAGGCGCGCGCCATTGTCGAGCCCGGCGCACCGGGCGCTACCTTCGGCGTCCACTGCGAGGTCGACCTGCGCTATGTGGGCCAGGGACACGAACTCACCGTGGGTGTGCCGCCGGGCGCCTTCGGCGACCGCCATGTCGAGCAGATGGTGGCGGCGTTCGAAAGCCAGTACCGCAGTCAGTACGGACTCGTGATTCCGGAGATGGAGATCGAGGCCCTGACCTGGTCCGTGACCGTCGCGTCTCGGGCCGTGATGGAACCGGGCGCAAAGAGCGCGGAAGACCGGCCGGCCGCGGCGCCGGTGGGCCGTCGCGCGCTGTTCGAGCCCTCGCGCGGCGAAGCGGCGGAAATCGACGAATACTGGCGTGACGATCTGGCCGATGGTCAGACCGTCGATGGGCCGGTCTTCATTGCCGAGGACGACACCACCACCGTCGTCGATCGCGGTTGGCGCGCTTCCGTCGATGGGCGCGGGTATATCCATCTGGAGAGAACGGACTGATGGCGAGCGACGATCCCCTTGCGCGCATCCACATGCAGGTGATGTGGAACCGTCTGATCTCCGTCGTCGAAGAGCAGGCGCAGGCGTTGTTGCGCACCGCCTTTGGCTCGGTTGCGCGCGAGGCCGGCGATCTGTCCGCCGGCGTCTACGATCTCAAGGGGCGCATGCTCGCCCAGGCCGTGACCGGTACGCCAGGGCACGTCAACACGATGGCCGTCGCCGTCGAACACTTTCTGGCGCGCTTCCCGATCGAGGAAATGCGCGAGGGCGATGTCTTCACGACCAACGACCCCTGGCTCGGCACCGGACACCTGTTCGATTTCGTCGTCGTCACCCCGGCCTTTCTCGATGGCGAACTCGTGGCCCTGTTCGCATCGACCTGTCACCTGGTCGACGTCGGCGGGCGGGGCTTTACCGCGGATGCGCAGAGCATCTACGAAGAAGGGATCTACATCCCGCACGTGCGGTTGTTCGACGCGGGACGGCTCAACGATTCTCTCATGGCGATCATCGCCAACAACGTCCGCGAACCTATCGAGGTCAAGGGCGACATCCTTGCGCTGGTCAGTTGCAACGACACGGGGTGCCGTCGTCTGATCGACATGATGCGCGAGTTCGGCATGTCGCGGATCGACGATTTGGCCGACCACATCCTGACGAACTCGCGGACCGCCATGATCGAGGCTATCCGCAAGGTGCCGAACGGCACCTATGATGCCGAGATGACGCTCGACGGCTATGAGTCGCCGGTGCGTCTCAAGCTGCGCATGAGGGTCGAGGACGAGCGGATCGAACTCGACTATGGGGGATCGTCGCGGGCCTCGCGCTTCGGGATCAACTCGCCGAAGTGCTATTCCGACGCGTATTCGATCTTTGGGCTCAAGTGCATCATCGGACCGGAGATTCCCAACAATGCGGGTTCGCTGGCGCCGATGGAGGTGAAGGCCGATCCGGGATCGATTGTCGATCCGCAGCATCCGTCGCCCGTGACCGCGCGCCATGTCGTCGGCCAGATGCTGCCCGACATCGTGTTCGGCTGTCTCGACCAGGCGATCGAGGGGGGCGTGCAGGCCGAGAGCGCAGGGTCGATCTGGGTGCTGGCGGCATCCGGCGGCACGCGGCACGGCAATCGCGAAGGACGGTTCAACACCATGAGCGTGAGTGTCGGGGGTGTCGGTGCGCGGCCGACGAAGAACGGGCTCAACTCGACCGCCTTTCCCTCCGGGGTCGGCGCGATCTCGGTCGAGGTAACCGAGGCGAGTTCGCCGCTGGTGTTTCGCCGCCGCGAACTGCTCCCGGACTCGGCGGGCGTCGGCAAGTATCGCGGCGGCTTCGCGCAAGTCGTCGAGGTCGAATCGCGGGCGAACCTGCCATTCACGGTTTCGGCCGCCACCTTCGACCGGCTCGACAATCCCGCCCGCGGCCGACACGGCGGCAGTCCGGGGGCGCCCGGCTCGTTCGGTCTGGCGAGCGGCGAGGCGTTTCATGGCAAGGCGGTCTACACAATTCCGCCGGGCGACCGCCTCTACGCTCATCTGCCCGGTGGCGGCGGATTCGGTGCGCCGTTCGAGCGTGACGCCGCCGAAGTCGCGGCGGAGGTGCAGGCCGGCCTGGTCAGTCCCGCGGCGGCGCGCGAGAACTACGGCGTCGTCGTCGATGCTGCCGGTATGCTCGACGAGGGAGCGACCCGCAAGCTGCGGGCCGGCAACCCATGAGTACCGCCCTCGACGGCAACCTGAAGCGAATCCTGGCCGGGCGACGCGATCGTCTGGAAGTGTTCGACGCGATTTCGCCCGCGACGACCGCGCTGCTGGTCGTCGACATGCAAAGGGCCTGGACCGATCCACAGGGACCCTGGTTCTTTTCCGAAGCGCGGACGGTCATCCCACCAGCGAACGCGCTGGCGTCGGCGCTGCGCAGGGCTGGCGGCACGGTGATCTGGGTCCAGCATGCGACCGGTGCGCCGGGCACGCCGGAATACTGGTCCAACTATCTCGATCACTTCGTTTCCGATGCGCAGCGCGCCGGGGCGCTGGCCGCGATCCAGGAGGGCAGCCCGTTCCGCGAGCTCGATCCGGCGCTGGATGTTGCACCAAGGGACCTTACGATCGTCAAGCGGCGCTACAGCGCCATGCTGCACACCTCGTCGAACCTCGAGGCCGTCCTGCGGGAAAGGGGTATCGATACGGTCATCGTCACGGGCGTGCAGACCAACATGTGCGTGGAGTCGACCGCGCGCGACGCGATGATGCTGGATTTCAAGGTCTTCATGCCGCACGACGCGGCGGCGGCGCGTACCCCGGAGGATCACCTCGCGGGCCTGCGCACCATCGCCCAGGTCTTCGCGGATATCAGGCCGGCGGCGGAGGTGGTCGCGCTGATCGAAGAGGCGTCCGTCAGAACGCCTTGAACGTCATCGTCGTGAAGGTGTCCTTGATGCCGGGCACGGTCTGAACGCGCTCGGTCACGAAATGGCCGATGTCGGTCCCGTCGTCGAGGTTGAACTTCACCAGCAGGTCGTACTGGCCGGAGGTCGAGTAGAGTTCGCCGACCTCGGCCACGTCATCCATGATCTTGGTGGCGACGTCGTATGCCTTGCCGGGATCGCATTTGACCTGAACGAAGATGACCTGCATGCCCATACTCGCTGTCGTGATTTGCGCGCCATCTTAACATGCGTGCGGGCGAATGCAGCAGGCTAGGACCGCGGGCCGAGCAGGGATTCGATGGCGTCGATGACGCGCGGCGCGGTCGGTCGGACGGACGTCGAGAACCAGCCCGCGAGATTGCCCTCCGGGTCGATCAGATATTTGTGGAAGTTCCATTTCGGCGCGGCGCCGGCGCCCAGTTCGGCGCGGGCCCATTGGTAGAACGGATGTGCGCCCTCGCCGCGGACGACCTCCTTGTCGGCGAGGGGGAAGTCGACGTCGAAGTTCGCTTCGCAGAACTCCTTGATCTCTTCGGCCGTGCCGGGCTCCTGGCGGCCGAAATCGTTCGACGGCACGCCGACGACCACAAGCCCCCTGTCGCGGTAGCGCGTCCATAGCGACTGGAGATCGGCATACTGGCCGGTGTAGCCGCAGAAGGATGCTGTATTGACCACCAGGACGGCCTTGCCGCGGTAAGCCGCGAGCGGCAGCGCGCCGCCTTCGATCGCCTTGAACGTGAATTCGTGTGCGGGACCCGCCGCGGCCGGGAGGGCGCTGACGGCGGCAATGAGCAGGGCGGCCAGCGCCGCGGCGAACGACTTCATCATGATGTCCGATGATACCCCAAGGGCATTGATCTGGATGCTCCTTTGCCCTCCCATATGGATCACAAGATACGGCGGATCGAGGGGAGGAAGAACGCCATGCTGCCTGGCGACATGATGGACCGGCCGTTGCTGCTGTCCTCGCTGATCGACTTTGCCGCGCAATATCACGGCGAGCGCGAGATCGTGTCGCGCCTGCCGGACGGCTCGATCCACCGCTACACCTACGCGCAATCCCTGCGGCGCACGAAGCAACTGGCGAACGCGCTGCGCCGCCTCGGCGTGGCCGAGGGCGAGCCCGTCGGCACGCTGGCGTGGAACACCTTCCGCCACTTCGAAATTTACTTTGCGGTCGCCGGGATGGGTGCGGTGGTGCACACGATCAACCCCCGCCTGTTCGCCGACCAGATCGTCTACATCGTCAATCACGCGCGCGACGGTGTGCTGTTCGTCGACCCGCCTTTCGTCCCGCTGGTCGAACAACTGGCTGCACGCTTCGAACACGTGCGTCACTACGTCGTGATGACGGACGCCGCATCGATGCCGCAGACGTCGCTGCCGAATGTCCTGTGCTACGAGGACCTGATCGCGGGCGAATCAGAATCCTTCGATTGGCCGAGCTTCGATGAAAAAGCTGCTGCTGCCTTGTGCTACACGTCCGGGACCACGGGAGACCCGAAGGGCGTTCTCTACAGCCATCGTTCGACGATGATTCATACCTTCGGCGCCTGCCTCGGGGACGTGCTGGGCGTGCGGGCGCGGGATTCGATCCTCGTCGTCGTGCCGATGTTTCACGTCAATGCCTGGGGCATTCCCTACGCTGCCGCGATGACGGGGGCGAAGCTGGTGTTTCCCGGGGCCGCGCTGGACGGCGCAAGCGTGAGCGAACTCCTGGAGAATGAAAAGGTCACGATGTCGGCTGGCGTGCCGACCGTATGGTTGATGATGCTGCAGCACCTGCGCGAGACGGGAAAGAAGCTGCCGTATCTCGAGCGTGTCGTCTGCGGCGGTTCGGCCGCGCCGCGCGCCATGATCGAGGAGTTCGAGGAGAAATACGACGTGCGCCTGATGCACGCCTGGGGCATGACCGAGATGAACCCCTTGGGCGTCCTCAACACACTGAAGCCGAACCTCGAACATCTGGAAGGCGAGGCGCGGTTCGACGTTTTGGCCAAGCAGGGCAGGGCGATCTACGGCGTCGACCTGCGCATCGTCGACGATTTGGGCAGCCAGCTACCGCACGACGGTAAGGCGTTCGGCGCGTTGCAGGTCAGGGGGCCGTGGATTGCCCAGCGCTATTTCCGGCGCGACACCGATCCCGCCTTTACCGCCGACGGTTGGTTCTCGACCGGCGACGTGTGCACGATCGACGCGGACGGCTACATACAGATCGTCGATCGCACCAAGGACGTGATCAAGAGCGGCGGCGAGTGGATCAGTTCCATCGAACTGGAGAACATTGCCGTCGGCCATCCCGACGTCGCGGAGGCCTGCGTCATCGGCGTCGCGCATCCGAAGTGGGCCGAAAGGCCGTTGCTTCTGGTCGTGCCGGCCAAGGGCACGTCGCCCGACAAGACAGACATCATGAAGCTGTTCGACGGCAAGGTGGCGAAGTGGTGGTGGCCCGACGACGTCGTGATCGTCGACGAGTTGCCACACACGGCGACCGGAAAACTTCTCAAGTCGGCGCTGCGCGAGCGCTACCAGGACTACAAGCTGCCGACAGCCTGACTAGCGCAGCCGCTCGGGCGACAGGTCGGCGGCCGCGACGCCGAGGTCGGCGGCGGGTGGCGGCACGTCCTCGCCCCGGGCCAACGCGGCGGCGACGAGTCCAAGGCCGGGCGAGGTCTGGATTCCGTAGCCGCCCTGGCCCACGAGCCAGAAAAAGCCTTCCGCCTCGGGATCGAACCCGGCGGCGGGTTTGCGGTCCGCCGTGAAGGTCCGCAACCCGGCCCATTTGTGTTCGACGCGGCGT
>JAYQVF010000036.1:0-20692 GCA_038148335.1 Alphaproteobacteria bacterium
GCCCTACCAGACTGCCTGGCTCAAGGCGAACCATCCGGTCGAGTTCTTTGCCGCGTCGATGGGACTTGAACTCGCGAATACCGACAAGCTCAACGTGTTTCGCAAGGAGATGGCGCGCGCCGGGATCGGCCTCCTGGCCCCCGACATCAACAGGTCCGGTGCGAACTTCACGGTCGAGCAAACGGAGGCGGGCGGGGCGGTCCGTTATGCCCTTGCCGCGATCAAGAACGTCGGGCGTCAGGCCATGGAGGCCATCGTCGCGGAGCGCGAGGCGAACGGCCCGTTCAAGTCCTTGCTCGACTTTGCCCAACGCCTCGATCCACAACATGTGAACAAACGACAGTTGGAAAATCTCGCCCGCTCCGGCGCCTTCGACGCGTTGAACCCGAACCGAGCCCAGGTGTTCGCCGCCGCGGACCTTCTTATGCGCCACGCGTCGGTCGCCGCGGACGAACGGACGAGCAATCAATCGAGTCTGTTCGGCGACATGCCGGCCGAAGCAACCGGTCTGCAGCTTCCCAACGTACCCAGGTGGCGCGAGATGGAGGTCCTGCACCAGGAGTTCGAGGCGATCGGCTTCTATCTCTCGGCGCATCCGCTGGACAGCTACGGGAAAGCACTGGAACGGCTCGGCGCCACACGATTTGCCGACCTCGAGAAGCGCCTCAATGGTGAAACCAAGCGCCTAAGGCTCGCGGGCAGCATCGAGGGCAGGCAGGAACGAACCTCGGCGCGCGGCAACAAGTTCGCCTTCGTGCAGGTTTCGGACGCCAGCGGCGCCTACGAGGTGACCGTGTTCTCTGAAGTGCTCGCGACGCACCGCGACATCCTCGAACCGGGAGAAAAGGTCATTTTGTCGGTTGATGCCAAGCTCGACGATGGCCAAACCCGCCTCACCGTCCAGGGTGTCCAGAAGCTGGACGATGCCGTGGCCCAGACCGATGTCGGGCTCGACGTCTTCCTGCAGCCCGAGGCTGCCCGAAACCCGGCGATCATCGGAGAGCTGCACGCCCACTTGGCACCCGTTGCGAACGGCAAGGGGCGGGTGTGCCTGCACGTCATGCTGGAGGACCAGATGCGCGAGGTTGATATCGACCTGCCGGGTGGGTTCCGGATTACGCCGGAAATCCGCGCCGATCTTGCCGGTCTGGCCGGGATCGCTCGCCTGGAAGAAATCTAGGACTTGGTCGGCGCGCGCCTGCGTCCGATGTAGGTTTCCAGAATGGCGTTGACGGTGCGGGTATCCTCGGCGAACGGCGCCTGCATGACCTTCCGCATCATGATTTCGCATTCGCGGTCGAGCTCCGCGACGAATTCGCCCGTCGGAACGAAACGATCGATCTCCTCCCGGTCGACCCCGAGCTTCTCGCACAGCACCTTTTCAAGGACCAGCAGCCGGTCCTTGACGATCCACAGTTCCGCCAGAAGTTCTGTGTTCATCCGCAGGATTTCGTCAATGTAGGGAGCATCGAAGAAACGGTCGCGAGAGCCGCTCATGACGGCGCTCCGGGCTTCGTGCCGATCGTCACGTAGGGGTACAGATTGCGTTCGTGGAAGGCCTTCTCGCGCACACCGACGAACCCGATCTTCTCCATCTCGCTGGCCCAGTGCGATGCGCACGAAATGCTGAAATATGGCTCGCCGTGATGCAGCGATTCCCAGTCCATAACCACCGATTGAAAAAGGTCGACTTCCTTGAACGGCGGCGGATCGACAATGATCAGCGATCCGCCCGGCCGCAGGATCCTGAACATCTCGCGTAGGACGCGGAGCGTTTCCTCGCGCGGCAGTTCATGAAAGAAGGCGAAGCTGATCGCCGCATCGAAGGAGTCGTTCGGTTCCTCCGTCGCGGCGGCTAGCCGCTGCTTGAAGTGGATACCGGCCCCGAGTTGTCGGCTGAGCCGATACCCGTGCCGCAACTGCACGGCGGAGAGGTCCGAACCGACCAGTTCCGCTTCGGGAAACAACTCCCGCGCGGCATAGAGTGAGCCTCCGGTGCCGCATCCGACCTCGTAGATTCGGCGATAGTCGCCGGGTGGCAATTCCAGCCACGGGTCCTTTCGCGAATAGCGGGTCTGCTGCCCGCTTTCCACGACTGCGTAGCCGCCATACCGGAAAACATACGGACCGAAAGCATACTGGAACATCTCGCCGTAGAGGTCGTAGCCATCCCAGCCGCCGGGCTGCGTGTGCCACTCGACGGCGGGGAAGTAGCGCGGTTGCGGCAAGCCTTCGCGCAGGTCGAGGGTCGTTCCGTCATCCTTCGCCGTGTCGCTTTCATTCTTGCGCGCGATCGCCTCACGGCATTCTTCCGTGGCGCAGATGCCCCTGACGAAGATCTCATGCCCGCCGACAAACTGATAGAACCGCTCGAACCGGTAGGCATCCGAGCGTTGCGCGACCTTGCTGGCGTCGCGGACGACCCGCATCCAGCCCCTGGTATCGGTGGCGGGGAGGGCCCGCGCCGCCTCGGCCAAGCGTCTGCCATCCGGGTCAGCTTCGAAGGCACTCCGCGCTAAGTCTCTGATATTACTAGAAGAAATCCCTCGAAGGTGGCCGAGGAACTGCATTCCAGCGCGGCCCCGCTGGGTCAGACGTACGTCAGTTCCGGTCATTGGTACATGCCCCCTCTCGAGTCCCGATCAGGTAGTTGATATACGCTGAAACGCCCAGCCACGCTTGCTTTTTGGGGCGGGGGCGGCTATCAACCGCACCCGTAACTTAACCCCTCACGCAGGCTCGCGGCCTGGGGCACTTCTGACATAGCTCCATGCCGCTCCGGTGTCTGGCCCTCCGGGGCCATGCTCAACGCCTGCGGCGGACCAACCGGAGAACGAAACGAATGGCGCTGCCAACATTTACCATGCGTCAGCTTCTGGAAGCTGGCGTTCATTTCGGCCATCAGACCCGTCGCTGGAACCCGAAGATGCAACCCTACATCTTCGGCGAGCGGAATGGCGTCCATATCATCGATCTGCAGCAGTCGGTCCCGATGCTCTACGCCGCCATGCAGGCGGTCCGGGATGTCGCCGCCGGCGGCGGCCGTGTGCTTTTCGTCGGCACCAAACGTCAGGCCTCGGAAGCGATTCGGGACGCAGCAAAGCGCTGCGGCCAGTACTACGTCGACCATCGCTGGCTGGGCGGCATGCTGACCAACTGGAAGACCGTTTCCGTGTCGATCAAGCGCCTGCGCGAGATCGATGCGCAGTTGAGCGGGGAAGAAACCGGCCTGACGAAAAAGGAAACCCTCAGCCTCCAGCGCCAGCGCGACAAGCTTGAGCGTGCCCTTGGCGGCATCAAGGACATGGGCGGTCTGCCCGACATCCTGGTCATCATCGACACCAACAAAGAAGAAATCGCGGTTGAGGAAGCCGGAAAGCTCGGCATTCCGGTCGTCGCCACGCTCGACACCAACTGCGACCCGAAAGGGATTACCTATCCGGTTCCTGGCAACGACGATGCCCTACGCGCCATCAACCTGTACCTGGAACTGCTTTCGGGTGCGGTGCTGGACGGTATCCAGGTCGAAATGACGGCCCGCGGCGAGGACATCGGGGCCTCGGCGGCTGGCCTGACCGAGGACCTTCCCGCGATCGGCGAAGGCGCATCGGCATAGATTTCTGTAATAACAATAGGTTATCACAGAAATCACATACCGGAGATTAGTTAGATGGCTGAAATCACTGCAGCATTGGTAAAAGACCTTCGAGAGCGCACCGGCGCCGGCATGATGGATTGCAAGAAGGCACTGGGCGAAAGCAACGGCGACATCGAGGCCGCCGTTGACTGGCTGAGGACCAAAGGCCTCGCCGCCGCCGCAAAAAAGGCCGGCCGCGTGGCGGCCGAAGGCTTGGTCGGCGTCGCCGCGAGCGGCAAGGCGGCGGCCGTCGTCGAGGTCAACGCCGAAACCGACTTTGTGGCGCGCAACGAGGCCTTTCAGGGTCTGGTCAGCACGATCGCCGACATCGCGCTCGAAAAGAACGGCGACATCGACACAATCAAGGCTGCCGCCTATCCGGGCGAGAGCCGCACGGTCGAAGAACAGGTCACCCACCTCATCGCCACGATTGGCGAGAATATGGCGCTGCGTCGGGCCCAGAAGGTCTCTGTCAACAGCGGCGCCGTCGCCACATACGTGCACAACGCCCTGACGGGGGGCCTGGGCCGCATCGGCGTTGTCATCGGCCTCGAATCCAGCGGCGATGTCGGGAAACTTGAGGAACTGGGCAAACAGCTCGCGATGCATATCGCGGCCGCGCATCCCATTTCCCTGTCGCGAGATGAGCTTGATCCGGCTCTCATCGAGAAGGAGCGGACGGTTCTCAGCGAGCAGGCCCGCGAATCCGGCAAGCCCGAGAACATCATCGAGAAGATGGTCGAGGGGCGCTTGCGCAAGTACTACGAAGAGGTCTGCCTCCTGGACCAGGTCTTCGTTATCGACGGCGAAACCCGGGTTTCCAAAGTCTTGGAGAATGCCGCCAAGGACGTCGGGGGGCCAATCTCGGTGACCGGCTTCGCGCGCTTCCAACTCGGCGAAGGCATCGAAAAGGACGAGGGCGACTTCGCCGCCGAGGTTGCCGCTACCGCGAAGCGCTAGGCTTTCGCGCCGGGGATTACCGGGGCTCAAATAGGTGCTGGGAGGTTTCTCAGCTACTAGATTTGGTGTATCGTCCGGCTCACTTGGTTGCCGCGCGATGGTGCGGTAGACCGGCGCCAGCAAGCCATCAAACGCGGTATTCGCCATGACCGTCAAACCCAAATTCCGCCGTGTCCTCCTCAAGATTTCGGGCGAGGCGCTGCAGGGTGACCAGCAGTACGGCATCGACTGGAAAACGGTCCATCGCATCGCCGAGGAGGTCGAGGCAGTGCGTGATATGGGCGTCGAAGTATGTCTGGTGATTGGCGCGGGCAATATCTTCAGGGGGGCGGCCGCTGCCAAGGAAGGCATGGACCGTGCCGGCGCCGACTACATGGGCATGCTGGCGACGGTCATTAATGCCCTCGCCATGCAGCACGCCCTCGAGGATCGCGACATCCCCACCCGCGTAATGTCGGCCATACCGATGCAATCGGTCTGTGAACCGTACATACGGCGTCGCGGCGTTCGCCATCTCGAACGTGGGCGGGTCGTGATTTTCGCGGCAGGCACGGGCAATCCTTACTTTACAACCGACACGGCGGCGGCTCTCCGCGCCGCCGAAATGAATTGCGAAGCGCTGCTCAAGGGCACGCAGGTCGACGGCGTCTATACGGCCGATCCCAAGCGCGACCCGAACGCCAAACTCTACGAATCGCTGTCCTATCTGGAGGTTCTTGCGAAGGACCTTAAGGTCATGGATGCGGCCGCGATCACCCTTGCCCGCGACAGCGACATTCCCATACTCGTCCTCAACATCCATGAGCCGGGCTCTTTTGCAGCCGTCGTCGCCGGAAAAGGTGACAGCACAATCATCTGGAGCGGCGCAGCTTCGGCCATCATTTCGGGAGGAAGAAGTGTCGGAACCGGATCTTGACGATCTCGAGCGCCGCATGCGCGGCGCGATCGATGTCCTGAAACAGGAGTTCGCCGGGCTTCGTACCGGGCGGGCCTCGACCTCGCTGTTGGAGCCGATCAAGGTGGAAGCCTATGGCAGCGAAATGCCCCTGAACCAGGTTGGCACCATCAACGTTCCCGAACCGCGGATGCTGACGGTTCAGGTCTGGGACAAGTCGATGGTGAGCGCCGTGGAAAAGGCGATTCGCGGTGCGGGTCTTGGCCTAAACCCCGCTGTCGATGGGCAACTGGTCCGCGTCCCGATCCCTGAACTGACCGAAGAGCGCCGCCAAGAAATGGCCAAGATTGCAGGCAAGTATGCCGAAAAGGCCAAGGTCGCGGTCCGCAACGTCCGGCGCCACAGCATGGACGAACTGAAGCGGATGGAAAAAGACGGCGACATGTCCGAAGACGACCACAAGATGTACGCCGACGAAGTACAGGTTCTCACCGACAAGACGATCAAGGACATCGACGAGGTCTACGCCCATAAACAAGCGGAGATCACCCAGGTCTGATGCCGCTCGCGCCTGCCATATCGGAGCCTGCACCGGTCCCGGTCCACGTTGCGATCATCATGGACGGCAACGGCCGGTGGGCGGCCTCTCGGGGCCTGCCCCGGTTCGCCGGCCACCAGCGCGGCGCGGAGGCCGTTCGCGAAGCCGTCGAAGGATGCGACGATCTCGGCGTCAAGTACCTTACGCTCTACGCTTTTTCCTCCGAGAATTGGAAGCGCCCGGCTACCGAAGTGAACGATCTGATGGGGCTGCTGCGCGTCTATGTGAAACGCGAACTCGCCGACCTCCACCGCAACAATGTCCGCCTTCGCTTCATCGGCGATCATGACGCCCTCCCGTCGGATATCCAGAAACTGATCACCGGCGCCCAGAACCAGACCGGGGACAATACCGGCCTGAACCTCACCATCGCCCTCAACTATGGCGGACGGAACGAGATCCTGGCGGCATGCAGGAAACTTGCGCAGTCCGCCGTCGACGGCGCCATCGAGCCGGATGACATCTCGCAGGCGACGTTCGAGAAAGGTCTCAGCACGTCGGGAACACCGGACCCCGATCTGCTGATCCGGACGAGTGGGGAACAGCGTCTGAGCAACTTTCTGCTGTGGCAACTGGCCTATAGCGAGCTTGTCTTCGTCGACACGCTGTGGCCCGACTTCACGCGGGATCACCTCGCGCACGCGATCGCCGACTTCCAGAAACGCGAACGCCGCTACGGCGCCACGACGGCCTAGCCCCGTGGCCTGGTCGATCGGGGAGTCGATGCGGCTGCGGATTGCGTCCGCAGTCGTTCTGGCACCCATTGCGCTCGCGGCGGTCGCCGCAGGCGGATGGTCCACGGTCGCGTTCGTTGCTCTGGCCGGGATCTTGGCCGCCAACGAATGGGACAGGCTTTGCGGCGGGCACGGACTCCGCGGAGGAACCGGAATCCTGCTCGCCCTGGTCATCCTCGTCTCAACCGTTCTGGCCGGATTCGGGCTCTACGAGGCGAGTTTGGCCGCCGGCGCCGTGGGCATGCTCGCGCTTGCCGGCCTGGCGCTGATCCAGGGCCGGGTTACGGCGTGGCCGGCGGCAGGCGTCCTCTACCTGGCCGTTCCGACGGTCGCTCTGATCTGGATGCGCGGCGCGGATACCGGCGTCGAAATGCTCATCTGGCTACTCGTTATCGTCTGGGCAACCGACATTGCCGCGATCTTTGCCGGAAAAAGCATAGGGGGTCCAAAACTGTGGCCGCGGATCAGTCCCAACAAGACGTGGTCCGGGGCTATCGCGGGATTGTTGGCGGCAGCCGTCGTCGGAGCCATTACCGCCGCGCTCCGGGAAAAAGCCACCCTCGCAATCATGATCCCGCTGAGCGTCGGCCTCTCCGCGATTTCGCAGCTCGGCGACCTCGCTGAATCGGCCATCAAACGCTACTACGGCGTAAAGGATACGGGTACCCTGATCCCCGGGCACGGCGGCATTCTCGACCGGATCGACGGGCTGTTGCTGGCATTGCCGGCCGCAGCGGTCATCGCCCTGCTCAACGAGGGAAGCGCCCTGATATGGCCCTAGCGGAACCGAAAATGGCAACGACGCGCAGACGGGTGTCGATCCTCGGTTCGACAGGATCGATCGGCTGCAACACGCTGGACCTCATCGCCCGGAACCGGGAGGCCTTCGAGATCGAGGCGCTGACCGCAAACCGAAATGTAACGGCCTTGGCCGACCAGGCCCGTCGATTCCGCCCGGCGCTTGCCGCGGTCGCCGATCCTGCCTGCTATGGAGCGCTGCGCGACGCGCTGAGCGATACCAATATCGAGGTGGCGGCTGGGCCCGAAGCCATTGTCGAAGCCGCCGCGCGCCGGGTCGATTGGGTCATGGCCGGAATCGTTGGCGCGGCCGGGCTCGCACCCGCGCTGGCCGCGGTTCGCCAAGGCGCGATCCTGGCGATTGCCAACAAGGAATGCCTGGTGACGGCGGGCGATGTCTTCATGGCCGAAGCGGCAAAGAACGGCGCAACCGTGCTGCCGGTCGATTCGGAACACAACGCGATCTTCCAAGTATTCGATTTCGACGGCAGAGAAGCGATCGAGCGAATCATTCTGACGGCATCCGGCGGCCCGTTCCGGACGACACCAATGGAGGAACTGAGACACGTCACACCAGCGCAGGCCGTAGCGCATCCGAACTGGACGATGGGCGCCAAGATCTCGGTCGATTCGGCAACGATGATGAACAAGGGCCTCGAATTGATCGAAGCGCACTACCTCTTTGAGATGCCGGAACAGGCCATCGAGGTTCTGGTACACCCTCAGTCGATCGTTCACAGCCTGGTCGGCTATGTCGACGGTTCGGTTCTTGCCCAGCTGGGAACGCCGGACATGCGCACGCCGATTGCCTATACTCTTTCATGGCCGGAACGGATGACGACGCCGTCGGCGCGCCTCGATCTTGGCAAGATCGGAACTCTGACTTTCGAAACGCCCGACGATCAGCGTTTCCCGGCACTGAGGCTGGCGCGCGAGTCCCTGCGCGCTGGGCAAGGGGCTACGACAGTGCTCAATGCCGCCAACGAGGTTGCGGTCGCAGCCTTCCTTGACGAAAGGATCGGCTATCTCGATATCGTCCGAACGGTATCGGACACACTCGACAAGGTATCGGGGCGCGCCGTCTCGACCCTCTCCGAGGCAGTCGATCTGGACCAACAGGCGCGCGGCGTTGCGTTGGAATATGTCCTAAAGAAAGGAAACGCTTAAGTGGAACTCCTCGCCGACATCGCCCTGAGGGTCGTCCCCTTCCTCGTGGTCATCACCGTGGTGGTGTTCTTCCACGAACTGGGGCATTTCCTCGTCGCGCGGTGGAACGGAATTCGGGTCGAGGTCTTTTCCATCGGCTTCGGCGGCGAAGTCTTTGGCTGGAATGACCGGCACGGGACCAGGTGGCGGGTAAGCTGGATTCCGCTGGGCGGCTACGTCAAGTTCTTCGGAGATGCCAATGCCGCAAGCGCGGCGGCCGACGGCATCGACGAAATGACCGAAGAGGAACGGTCCGTCAGCTACCACCACAAACGGCTGGGACAGCGGGCCGCCGTCGTCACTGCGGGTCCTGTTGCAAATTTCCTCCTCGCGATCGTGGTTTTCGCGATCATGTTTATGACCGTCGGACAAAGGGTCAGCGACCCGATCGTCGTCGAGGTGATGCCGGGTAGCGCGGCAGAGCTCGGGGGCTTTGTCGGAGGCGATAGAGTCACGGCCATCGACGGTCGGGCCATCGAGCGGTTTCAGGACCTGCAGGCCTACGTCCAGCCCCGTCCGGGAGAAGCAATCCGTTTCGAGGTCAACCGCGCCGGTCAGGCGATCGACCTGACCGTGACGCCGACCCCGGTCGAGCGCGAAGCCTTCGGCACCAAACAGGTCGTTGGCGTCCTGGGCATTCGCGGTCCGGACGGTGAGCGCGAGCGCCTCGGACCGGTCGAGGCTCTTTGGGGGGGTGTCGCGGAAACCTACGGCGTCGTCGCGACGACCCTCGTCTACCTGGGCGAAATGGTGACAGGCAAAGCGAGTACCGACCAGTTGTCGGGTCCTCTGGGAATCGCCGTCGTCACCTCCGAGGTCGCGCGGGTCAGCGTTATCGGCCTGATCAATCTGGCAGCGGTCATTTCGGTCGCCCTTGGGTTGTTCAACCTCTTCCCGATCCCGCTTCTGGATGGCGGTCACTTGCTGTTCTATGCGCTGGAAGCCCTTCGTGGTAAGCCTCTGAGCGAGCGTGCTCAGGAACTCGGGTTCCGTCTCGGTATGCTTGTCGTCATCGCCATCTTCGTCGTCGCTACCTTCAACGACCTCAAATACCGGCTTGATTTTTTTGGCTTTGTCAGTGGCCTTTTTGGATAGAAAACGGCGCGTTTTGCGCCCCGCAACGTACGTACGGACACTTATCGCAAGCTGCCTGTTCTTGGCGACGTGGACCGGCAATGCGGTGGCGCAGGTTGTCGACCGCATTGAGGTTGAAGGAAACCAGCGCGTCGAGGACGCAACGGTCATTTCCTATATCCCGATCGCGCCCGGTACGTTCGTTTCGGCCTCCGACATCGACCGCGCCCTGAAGGCACTGTTTGCGACCGGGCTGTTCTCCGACGTCATCCTGCGTCGCGACGGCACCACCCTTGTGGCGAGCGTCATCGAGAACCCAGTGATCAATCGTCTCGCCTTCGAGGGCAATCGCAAGATTCGAAGCAACGTCCTTGAGGCCGAGGTTCAGCTTCGGCCCCGGGTCGTGTTCACACGGGCGCGCGTTCAGAGTGACGTACAGCGCATCCTGCAGGTCTACCGGCGCGGCGGCCGGTTTGCGGCAACCGTCGAGCCAAAGGTGATCCAGCTCGAACAGAATCGGGTGGACCTCGTCTTTGAGATCAACGAGGGTCCGGTAACCGGGATCCAACGAATCAATTTTGTCGGAAACAGGGAGTTCTCGGACCGAAAGCTGCGCAGCGTCTTGGCCACCAAGGAAAGCCGCTTCTATCGCTTTCTGACCTCGAACGACACTTACGACCCGGACCGTCTTACATTCGACCGTGAACTGCTGAGACGTTTCTACCTGTCGGAGGGATACGCCGATTTCCGCGTGGTTTCCGTCAACGCCGATCTCTCGCCCGACCGAGACGGTTTCTACGTCACCATGGCAGTGGAGGAGGGGCAACGTTTCCGGGTCGGCAGTGTCAGGGTCGATTCAACGGTGCGCGATCTGACGCCGGAACAGCTCGCAGGTGTCGTCGAAATCGATCCGGACGAAGTCTACAATGCCGACAAAGTCGAAGAGGCGATCGACGACCTTAGCTTCCAGGTCGGACAACTGGGCTATGCCTTTGTCGACATCCGTCCCCGCCTCAATATCGATCGCGAAAAGAACCTGATCGACATTACCTTCGAGATGAACGAGGGCCCGCGCGTGTATGTCGAGCGTATCAACATTACGGGCAATGTGCGCACGCTCGACAAGGTCATTCGGCGGGAGTTCGACCTATCCGAAGGTGACGCATTCGACACCTCGAAGATTCGCGCGGCCCGGCGCGATGTTCGGGCACTAGGCTTCTTCCGGGACGTCCAAATTACCCAGGAGCCGGGCAGCGAGCCCGATCGCTCGGTAATCAACGTCAATGTCCAGGAACAATCGACAGGCGAGCTCAGCTTCGGTTTGGGATTCTCTAGCAGCGACGGTCCTCTCGGCGACATCTCCATTAGAGAGAGAAACCTGTTGGGCAGGGGGCAGGATCTGCGCGCGAGCTTCTCTCTTTCGGCCAGGACCCAGGAGATCGATCTTTCCTTCACCGAGCCGGCTTTCCTCGACCGCAACATTGCGGCCGGTTTCGATGTATTCCGGCAAACCACCGATCTGCAGAGTGAAAGCTCGTACGATTCGAAGGAACTCGGTTTCGCACTCCGGGCAGGCTATCCGCTCACCAAGAACCTGACTCAGCGCTTTACCTACACCTTGCGGGAAGACACGATCGAGAACGTCGCGTCCGATGTCTCGGCCTTTATCGCCCAGCAAGCCGGTACCGACGTGACCTCGGCGGTTGCGCATGCACTGACCTACGACCTTCGCGACGACGCAATCGACCCGACCGAGGGTTTTCGCGTCAGCATCGAGCAAACCCTTGCAGGATTTGGCGGATCGAAGCACTACCTGAAGAACACGTTCAACTACGAGTCGTTCTACCCTTTCCGCAACGACATCATCGGAACGCTGCGTCTCCAGGAGGGCATTATCTTCGGTCTTGGAGAAGACGTCGGAATCGGCGACCGCTTCTTCGTCGGCGGCAACAACTTCCGCGGCTTCCGGACGGCCGGTATCGGCCCGCGCGACAAGAACACCGGTGATGCGCTCGGCGGCAATCTCTTTTATGTTGGAACCGCCGAGGTGCGCTTCCCAATCGGCCTTCCGCCTGAACTCGGCGTCAACGGAGTCGCCTTCACCCAGGCGGGCAGTTTGGCCGGCATCGATGACGCCCTGGCCGCCCCGCTGTTCAATGTGGGTTCGGTTCGCGTCTCCTCGGGTTTCGGAATTGCCTGGAAGTCACCATTCGGCCCATTCCGCATCGACTATGCCGAAGCGCTGCGGAAAGAAAGTCTGGATCGTACCCAGAACATCTTCTTCAGCTTCGGCACGAGGTTTTAGGATACCCCAATGTCGCACCGTTCCACCGCTCGCCTCCTCCTGAAGGGCCTCTTCCTGTCGCTTGTGCTCGCGTGCGCGCAGCCGCTGGCTGCGAATGCCCAGCAGGCTTCGCCCGTCATCGGCTTTGTCAATCTGCAACGCGTTGGGCAGGAAGCGAAGGCCGCTCAGGGAGCAGGACAGAAGATCGAGGCTTACCGCAACTCGGTGGAAGAACGCATCCGCCAGCGCCAGGAAGCGTTGAGGGAGGAAGAACAGTCCCTGGGCCGACGGCGGTCCATTCTTGCGCCCGATGCGTTTCGCGAGGAAGAGCGGAAGTTTCGGGAAAAGGTCGATCTTGCCCAACGCGAGTTCCAGCAGATCGGCCGGCAACTGCAGCAAGCCGCATTCGAGGCTCAGCAGACCATCACGCAACGTATCAACGAAGTCATTCGCGACGTCGCGACCGAAAAAGGCATCAACATTATCCTGAACCAGACGCAGGTGACCTTCGTTCAGCCGTTGGAACGATTTGACGTGACCGACGATGTCATTACGAAGATGGACGCGACACTTCCGGAAATCCCGGTGAACCTTCCGAAAGAGTAAGAATGGCGGACCCCCGGTTCTTCGACCGCCAGGGACCGTTCACGCTTGGCGCCATCCTCGAGGCGACCGAAGCACGGGTCGCCCACGGCACAGACCTGAACCGTCGCCTTGAAGACGTTGCGCCGCTCAGCCTCGCTGACGAACGGCACCTCGCTTTCCTCGACAACCCGAAATATACGACGGCCTTTCGCAAGAGTGGGGCAGGGGCGTGTTTCGTGACGGAAGCTCTTGCCGGCGAGGCACCCCGCCACATGGTTCCGCTTGTCTCGTCCGCGCCGTATCTTGCCTATGCCCGGGCCGCTCACTTGTTCTACCCGTCGATCGGCACCGCCGCCCCCGTTTCGCTTGCAAGCGGCAACATCCATCCATCCGCTTCGATCGGCGAGGACTGCCGGATCAGCCCCTTGGCAACCATTGGACCGGGAGCCGAGATCGGCAACCGGACCGTCATCGGCGACGGTGCCCGCGTCGGTCGCGGCGTTGTCATCGGCGAAGCGGGGGTCATCCACGCCAACGTTACGATCAGCCACGCCATTGTCGGTGTCGGTGTCGAGATTTTGCCCGGCGCCTGCATCGGCCAGGAAGGATTCGGTTTTGCGCCAAACCCGCCCGGCTACATCACGGTCCCCCAGCTCGGACGCGTCCTGATCGGCGACAACGTATCGATCGGCGCCAACACTACGATCGACCGGGGAGCCGGCCCGGATACGGTGATCGGCGACGACTGCCGAATCGACAACCTCGTCCAGATTGCCCATAACGTGACCTTGGGCCGCGGTTGCGTCCTGGCCGCCCAGGTCGGCATATCGGGAAGCACCAAGATCGGCGACTACGTCGTCATGGGCGGACAGGTTGGTCTCGCAGGACACCTGGCCGTCGCATCGGGCGTGACACTCGCGGCACGGACCGGAGTCACGAGGGAGATACGAAAGCCGGGAACCTATGCAGGATTTCCGGCCGTGCCGATTACCGAATGGCGCACCCAAATAGCCCACGCAAAGCGGGCGGCAAAAAAGAGGAAAGAGAACGATGGCTGAAGGAACCGCCGGCGACAAGGGCGTCGCGGACATCGCGCGTATCGTGCAGATGATCCCGCATCGCTATCCGATGCTCATGATCGACCGCGTCGTCGACATGGTCCCGGACCAGTCGGCGACGGGGATCAAGAACGTTTCGATCAACGAACCCCAGTTCACCGGCCATTTTCCGGGCCATCCTGTCATGCCGGGCGTCATGATCGTCGAATCGATGGCCCAGACCGCCGCGGTTCTCGTGGTTCATACCCTCGGCCCCGAGGCCGAGGGTAAGCTGGTTTACTTCATGTCGATCGACGGCGCGCGTTTCCGCCGTCCTGTCGTCCCCGGAGATACGATGCACGTGCACGTTGTCAAAGTGCGGAACCGCGGGCCCGTGTGGAAGTTCAAGGCCGAGGCCAAGGTCGACGGCAACGTCGTCGCTGAAGCAGAGTTCGCCGCGATGATCCGGGATACCGACGGAAGCACCGAATCGTGAGCGAGATACATCCCACAGCCATCGTATCGCCGGATGCGGACATCGGCCAGGGAGTCACGATCGGTCCATATTGTACCGTCGGCGGAAGCGTCAGGTTAGGCAGCGGCACGACCCTGCTGAGCCATGTGGTCGTCGACGGCAAGACGACTATCGGAAGCAACTGCCGCATCTTCCCGTTCGCGGCGGTCGGCCTTGCGCCCCAGGACATGAAGTACAGGGGCGAGGAGTCCGAACTTCACATCGGCGACAACGTGACCATCCGCGAAAACGTCACCATCAATCCCGGAACGGAAGGCGGCGGCATGGTGACTCGCGTGGGCAGCGGTTGTCTCCTTATGGTTGGCAGCCACGTGGCGCACGATTGCATCGTCGGCAACAACGTGATCTTCGCCAATAACGCGACTTTGGCCGGTCACGTTGTCGTCGGCGACTTTGCCGTGCTCGGTGGCCTGTCGGCCGTTCATCAGTTTGTGCGAATCGGCGGCCACGCCATGATCGGGGGCATGAGCGGCGTCGAAAACGACGTCATCCCCTTTGGCTCGGTCATGGGCAACCGGGCCTATCTTTCTGGGCTCAACATCGTCGGTCTGAAGCGCCGCGGTTTTGAGCGTGACGCCATCCACGATCTTCGGCACGCCTACCGTGTGCTCTTCGCACAGGAAGGAACGATGCAGGAACGCCTGGCTGAAGTGTCCGACAAGTTCCGCGAAAACCCGACGGTCATGGAGATTGTCGCGTTCATCCGGGCCGATTCATCGCGCGCCATCTGTCAGCCGCGCCCGGAACGTGGCGCCTAAGCTCGGCATTCTCGCCGGTACCGGCGACCTTCCGCTGCGCCTCATCGATGCCTGCCGCAGCCAGGGTCGGGAAACATTCGTCATCACCTTCCAGGGTGAGAACCGCAACACGGATCTGTCCGACGCGCCCGGGGCGTGCGTTCATCTCGGCAAGGTCGGGACGGTCTACTCTCTCCTGCGCAAGAGCGGGTGCAAAGACGTCATCATGGCCGGCCGGTTCCGGCGACCGGCCTACAACGAACTCAAGCTCGACCTACAGGCAGCCAAACTGGTGCCGAAACTTCTGCGCGCAAGCGGAGACGACGCCTTGCTGCGCGTTCTCTCCGATGCGCTCGAGGGACAGGGCTTCAACGTCATTGGTGTCGACTCGCTTCTGCCTTCGCTACAGGTCGCCGACGGCGCCCTCGGCTCGGTCTCGCCGGAACAGGCCGATCTATCAGATCTCGGTGTTGGAATCGACCTTTTGCGCACCCTCGGGCGCTTCGACATCGGACAAGCGGCGGTCGTCGGGGGCGGGCGTGTGCTGGCGATCGAAGGACCCGAGGGAACCGACGCGATGATCGATCGTTGCGCAGACCTAGACCACGGCGGGGGCGGCGTCCTGATAAAGATGCGCAAACCCGGCCAGGACGAACGCGTCGATCTTCCCTCGATCGGCCCGGAAACCGTACGCCGTGCGGCCCGCGCGCGCCTTTCTGGCATCGCGGTCGAAGCTCATGCGACGCTGGTGGTCGATCGCCAGGAAGTCGTCCTCGAGGCGGACCGCCACGGCATCTTCGTGTACGGGTTTGTCATCGACGGACAAACGTGAGCTCTCCGGTGCCCAAGATCATGCTGGTCGCGGGGGAGCCGTCGGGCGATCTCCTCGGCGCACCGCTGATGCGCGCACTGCGAAAGATCGACCCTGAGGTCGAGTACGTGGGCATCGGGGGACCGGCGATGGCAAGCGAAGGGCTGCGGTCCATCGTTCCCTTTGACGATCTCTCGGTGATGGGCCTCGCCGAAGTCTTGCCGCGCGCCCTCAAGCTCTTACGCCACATCAGGACCGCTGCCGCGTTTGCCAGAAAGACCCGGCCGGTGGCTTTGATCACGATCGACTCGCCTGGCTTCAGTTTCCGGCTCGCCAGGCGATTGCGAGACGAAAGCTTCAAGAAGATTCACTTTGTCGCGCCATCGGTCTGGGCCTGGCGACCGGGCAGAGCGCGCAAGATCGCGCCGCTCTACGATCATTTGCTGACGCTGTTGCCCTTCGAACCGCCATACTTCGAGACCGAGGGTCTGGCGGCGACCTTCGTGGGGCATCCCGTGCTCGACAGGACCACTGCAGGCAATGAACCCGCCATTCGCCAGCGACTCGGCATTCCGGCGGACCGGCGCGTGATCCTTGTCCTTCCTGGCAGCCGCCAAAGCGAAACTGCGCGCCTGCTACCGATCTTCGAGGCCGCGTTGCGTCGATGTATCGAAACGCACCCCGACCTGCAGCCGGTCGTACCAACCGTGCCCGGTGTGGCCGCCGCCGTCCGGACAGCGGTCGCTGCCTGGCCCAACAACGCCATCGTGGTGACGGACGAGACGGACAAGGCCGAGTCCTTTGCGTGCGCCGACGTCGCATTGGCGGCATCCGGCACGGTGGCGCTGGAGCTCGCACTGGCAAAAGTACCGATGGTCATCGCGTACGATGTCAACGCGTTGACGGCGTTCATCGCGCGCCGCCTCGTAAAGACGCGCTACGTCAACCTCGTCAACATCCTGCTGCAGCGCGAGGCGATCCCGGAACTCCTGCTGGAGAGGTGCCGTCCGGATCTCATCGCTATGGAACTCGATCGCCTGCTCGACGACCCTACGAGCGCAGCAGGTCAGGTCGCCTCGTTCGAGGCGGCCCTCGCCATGTTGGCAAGTCCCGATGGATCGCCCAGTTCAATGGCGGCACACGTCGTGGCAGCGGTTGCCGGTCTGGCCGGAAGCGAACGCGCTACTGCGTAACGAGCGACCAGATCAGCGCCCCGACGGCGCCGGCCGCGGCCCCGCGGACGACATAGCGCCGGGTTCGCCACCATACGGTCGGCGCGTTGTCGTTGGCGGGGAGCGCCAGCGGGTGCCGGCGCATCCTCGGCACAAGGGCGCGCCGCGGTCCGATTTGGCCGCGAAACTCGCTCTTTCGAAGGACCTTAGCCACGTTTGTCGAGCGGCACGTAGTCGCGTTGGACCGGGCCAGTGTAGAGCTGCCTCGGACGCCCGATCTTCTGGCTCGGGTCTTCGACCATCTCGGACCAGTGAGCGATCCAGCCCACCGTACGGGCCAACGCGAACAGCACGGTGAACATGCTGGTCGGGAAGCCCATGGCCCGGAGGATGATGCCCGAATAGAAATCGACGTTCGGAAACAGCTTTCGCTCGACGAAGTAACTGTCTTCGAGCGCGATGCGCTCGAGCTCCATCGCGAGCTTCAACAACGGCTCGTCCTGGGCGCCGAGGGCCTCGAGTACCTGGTGCGCCGAGTCCTTGAGCGCAGCGGCACGCGGATCGTAGTTCTTGTAGACACGGTGACCGAAGCCCATGAGGCGGAACGAATCGTTCTTGTCCTTGGCCCGTGCAAGGAACTCTGGAATGCGATCGACCGAACCGATCTCGTGAAGCATGTTGAGCACGGCTTCGTTGGCGCCGCCGTGGGCAGGCCCCCAGAGACTTGCAATCCCCGCCGCAATACAAGCGAAGGGATTGGCGCCGGACGAACCGGCCAGCCGGACAGTCGACGTCGATGCGTTCTGTTCGTGGTCGGCGTGAAGGATGAAGATCCGCGCCATTGCGTTGGTGAAGATCTCGCTTTGCTTGAAGTCCTCGCCCGGCACCGAGAACATCATGTGCAGGAAGTTGGACGTGTAGTCGAGATCGTTGCGCGGATAGATGAAGGGCTGACCGACCGAATATTTGTAGGCCATTGCCGAAATGGTCGGAATCTTCGCAATCATCCGGTGCGCGGAAATCTTGCGGTGTTCCGGATTCTCGATGTCGAGACTGTCGTGATAGAACGCCGAGAGTGCGCCGGTGACGCCGCAAACGACGGCCATCGGGTGCGCATCGCGGCGGAATCCGCGGAAGAAGTAGCTGAGCTGTTCATGGACCATCGTGTGATAGGTGATGGTCGCTTCGAACTCTTTCTTTTGCCCCTTGTTCGGCAACTCACCGTGGAGGAGGAGGTAGCAGGTCTCCAGATAGTCGGCTGTTGCTGCCAGCTGCTCGATCGGGTAGCCGCGATACAGCAGGACGCCTTCGTCACCGTCGATGTAGGTGATCTTCGATTCGCAGCTCGCCGTCGACGTAAAGCCCGGATCGTAGGTGAAGCGGCCCGTGGTCCCATACAGTTTGCGAATATCGAGTACGTCCGGACCGACGGTTCCCTTCATGACCGGAAGATCGGCGTTGAATCCATCTCCCGACAGTTTGGCCACGTCGCCCTTCTTTGCTTCCTCCGCCATGCTCGTCCTTCTAGTTTTTTGGAATCACACCGCCGGAGCGGCCGGTGTGCGGCGCGCGGATTATACACGCTGCGAACGATTTGTAGATAGTGTCACAACACCTTGTAACATACTGGAAAACAACGGAAATGAAGGGTGTTCACCCTTCGTGCGACGGCGCGGGGCGTGAAGCCCCGCCAACTCGCTTGAGACACTCGCTGCGACCCAGAACCCGCATCACGTCGAACACCCCCGGAGACACAGCCCTGCCGGTCAGGGCCGCCCGCAAGGGCTGGGCGACCTTGCCCAGTTTCAGACCCTCGGTCTCCGCAAACCCCCGAACCGCAGCCTCAAGCGGCTCGTTTTCCCAGGCCGCGACGGCCTCGAGCGCCGGAACAACCCGGCCGAGCAAGGCGACCGCCTCGTCATCCAGGATCGCCCGCGCCTTGTCGTCCAGCGGCGGCGTCCCATCGGAAAAATAGAACAGGGCACTCTCCGCCAGGTCGTTGAGCGTCGTCGCGCGCTGCTTGAGATCGGGTAGGGCCGCCAGCAGTCGCGCCTGTTCGGCGTCAGTGAGGTTTCGGTCGAGCGCCTTGGCGATGCGCGGCGCAACGAGCACCGCGAGACGGGTATCGCCAGCCTGCCGCAGGTAGTGGCCGTTCATGTTCGTCAGCTTGGCGAAGTCGAAACGCGCTGCGGACTTGCCGATCCCTTCGAAGCCGAACCACTCGATCGCCTGTTCGGTCGAAATGAACTCGTCGTCGCCGTGGCTCCAGCCAAGGCGCAGCAGGTAGTTGCGAATTGCTTCCGGCAGGTAGCCCATGTCCCGATAGGCCTCGACGCCGAGCGCGCCGTGCCGCTTCGACATCTTCGCGCCGTCCGGCCCATGAATGAGCGAGATATGGGCGTAATGCGGCTCTTGCCAGCCCAGAGCGCGGATCAGGTTGACCTGCCGCAGGGCGTTGTTCAGATGATCGTCGCCGCGAATTACATGGGTAACGCCCATATCCTGATCGTCCACGACGACAGCCAGCATGTATGTCGGCGTTCCGTCCGCACGCAACAGGACGATGTCGTCGAGATTTTCGTTTTGAACCGTGACGGGGCCCTGGACGGCGTCGTCGATCGTCGTCGTGCCCGTCAGCGGCGCCTTGAAACGGATGACCGGCGCGACCCCCTCCGGCGCTTCTGACGGATCGCGGTCGCGCCATGTGCCGTCGTAGAGCCGAGTCTTGCCCTCGGTCCGGGCCTTCTCGCGCATGGCCGCCAGTTCCTCGGGCGAGGCATAGCAGCGATAGGCGTGCCCGGCATCGACCAGGGCCTGAGCCGCTTCGCGATGGCGATCGGCACGGGTGAACTGGCTGATGGCGTCACCGTCCCAGTCGAGCCCAAGCCACCGGAGGCCCTCCAGGATCGCCTGCACGGCCTCATCGGTCGAGCGTGCCCGGTCCGTATCCTCGATGCGAAGCAGGAAACGGCCCTCATGGTGGCGCGCAAAAAGCCAGTTGAACAAGGCCGTCCGCGCCCCACCGATGTGCAGGAAGCCCGTGGGCGAGGGCGCAAAACGGGTAACGACTTCTGGCATCGGCTCTCTCGTGGGTCGCATGGCGGTTCGCGCAGTGATGGCACAGCGCGCCCTCGATGCAAAGACCCCCGGGCCACGCTGACAGGCGGCCCCGGGCCATGCACAATACGGCATGCGCCCAGCACCTTTTCTCGCCACCGCCGCTTGTGTCCTCGTCCTGAACGCCCCGGCGTCGTGGGGGATCACAGAGCGCCCCGTAGCCTCTCCACTCGAACAGCCGCTGAGCGTCAGCGCGACGCCGGGCTGGCAATCGGCCTGCATCCTGCGCCAGAACCTTCGCGAACCCGGCCGCGAAGCAGCCACCAGCTTCGTGACATTCGATACGCGGATCGAGGATACGGACCACGGCCCCCTCTTGGTCCAGGTGGTCAAAGGGCGTGGAGATGCCGCCGACTCGGCGCCGACGTTCGGCTACGAGCACAGACTGCTGATGGGCGGCGATGGGACCCCGGTCGCGGTCGAGGCGCGCGCTATTGAAGGCTTCCCGATTGCGCCCGAGGTCCTGCGGGACGCCGCTGAACGTGGTCGGGTCGACGTCCGCGATGCGATCT
>JAYQVF010000037.1:0-20492 GCA_038148335.1 Alphaproteobacteria bacterium
GCCTGCTGCCCCGACCGCAACGGAACGACGCGAGCCTCGCCCACTGCACGCTGCCAGCGGGCGGCGTGTCGAAGGCGGTCGCACACCGCACCGTCGAGGAAATCTGGTACGTGCTGTCGGGCGAAGGCGAGGTATGGCGCGCGTGGAAGACCCAGGAGGAGGTAGTCCCGGTAGGCGCCGGCATGTCGCTCAACATCCCGCTCGGGACACGGTTCCAGTTCCGCACCGTGGGAAGCGAACCGCTGACCTTCCTCCTGACCACGATTCCGCCATGGCCCGGTCCCGACGAGGCCGTGCGGGTCAAGGACCACTGGCCGGTGCCATAGGAAACGCGACTAGTCGTCGTCCTCGTCGCCCAGCAGGTGGCGGCGGCGCGAGCGGTATTCTTCTTCGGTGATCTCGCCGCGCGCGCGCATTTCGTCGAGCTCCTCCAGCCGCGACGGAATGGTCGCGTCCTCGGCCTCATCGTTGTCGCTCATCGGCGGCCGGCGCGCGCCCGGATTGGCATTCCGGTCCTCGCGCTTCCGCAGCAGCACCCACAGGCCGACAACCGCGAGCAGAATCAGGCCGATGATGATGTAGAGACGGATCATCGTGCCGCGCTGTGTGTCGGGAAACGCGCCGGACTAGAGCTTTTGCGCGCCGAACACCGGATAGGCCGGCGTGCGCGACACCGCGCGGTGCTTCGGCGATTTTTCCAGAAAGACGCTCGGCGCGAACTGGTGCTGGAACAGCGTGTTCTTGGGGAAGCCCGCGGCGGCCATGATCTTGCGCAGATCCTGATCGTGCAACGTGCCCCAGAACGGCTCGGCGTTGTAGTGCGTCGACCAGTCGCCCAGCGTGTGGTCGTACGGGTCCTCCATGTCCTCGTACTGCGGCGCGTCGAAGTGCGCCATCACGCCGCCCTTCGCCAGCAGGCGGTGGCATTCGTTGATGATCGTGCGCAGCGCCTTGTTCGAGGTTTCGTGGAACAGGATGTGCGACACGATCAGGTCGAAGAAGCCATCAGGGAAATCGGTGTGTTCGGCGTTCTGCTGCGACCAGCGCACGGCGTAGCCGAGCCCCTCGGCGCGGGCATGCGCATAGCGCAGGCACGGCGCCGCGACGTCGATGGCATAGACCTCGGCGTCGGGAAACATGTCGCAATAGGGCAGCGTCGAATGCCCGACGGTGCAGCCCATCTCGAGAATGCGTTTGGGCTTGAGGTCGGGATAGTGCGTCTTGACGTAGCGCGCAACCGAAGCGCCCATGTCGTCGTTGAGCGGCCCCGACGCGCCCATCGCGAACAGGTTGTAGGAGCGGTCGTACTCGGCGCCCGCGAAGACGTCGTCCTCGGTCAGGTCGCTGTGATAGCCGCCCGGCTTGCAATGGATGTCGACCGCGGTGTGATAGCGCGGAATCTCAAGCGCGGGATCGAGCTTCAGCGATCCCTGGCGCCGCCGATTGGTCGGCTTGGTCACGTCCTTGGCCCGCGCGATCAGCGCCCCGGTCTGGCGCTCGACCGACTCGCCGATCGAATCGAACATCATTTCCTGCGTCGTGCGGCGCAACGCCCCGTAGGCCTGGTTGTAGTAGTGCTGCTCCATGGCTTGGCGGATCTCGTGCCGGTTCTTCGGCGCGCGGCCATGCTGCTTCTGGAACCCCGGCTTGACGACGTTGTCGTACAGCGCGCGCTTGCCCGGCGTCATGTCGCGTGTGACGTGGACCATCATGTCGCGAACGAATTCCTCGCGTGCCCCCTCGTCGTGGTCGGGGGTGGCATACATCAGATGCGGCGAACGGGCAGCCATGGCAATTCCTCCTGAGAACGATCTGCAATCAGTGTAGGCGATTTTCAAGGCCGCTGCGAAGCAACCTCAGGTATCCGGCGAATCTCCTGCCCGATAGGTGGCCAGAAATCCTTCTGCAAACGCCTCCAACCGCCCTTCGGCAATGGCCGCGCGCAGGTCGGCCATCAGGCGCTGGTAGAAGCTGACGTTGTGCCACGACAGCAGCGTCGCGCCGAGGATCTCCTTGGCCTTGATCAGGTGATGCAGGTAGGCGCGGCTGTAGTCGCGGCTGGCCGGGCAGTCTGAGTCGGGGTCGAGCGGTGCCTGCTCGTCGGCCCAGCGCGCGTTCTTGATGTTCACCGGCCCCTCGCGGGTGAACGCCTGCCCCGTGCGGCCCGAGCGGGTCGGAAGCACGCAGTCGAACATGTCGATGCCGCGCCGCACCGCCTCGACGATGTCGTCGGGCTTGCCCACCCCCATCAGGTAGTGCGGCCGGTCGTCCGGCAGATGCGGCATCGTGGCCTCCAGCACATCGAGCATCTGCGCCTGCCCCTCGCCTACCGCGAGGCCGCCGACGGCATAGCCCTCGAATCCGATCCCGATCAGGCGCTCGGCCGATTCGCGGCGCAAATCGGGATAGACGCTGCCCTGGACGATGCCGAACAGCGCCCTGCCCTTGCCGTTCTCGTAGGCTGCGCGGCAGCGCGCGGCCCAGTCCATCGAGCGCCGCATCGATGACGCCGCGACGTCGTGTGTGGCCGGATAGGGCGTGCATTCGTCCAGCACCATGGCGATGTCGACGCCGAACAGCCGCTGCAGCTCGACCGCGCGTTCAGGCGTCAGGCGATGCGCGGCGCCGTCGATATGCGACTGGAAGGTCACGCCGTCGTCGTCCATGCGCCGCAGCTGCGCCAGGGACATGACTTGGAAGCCGCCCGAATCGGTCAGGATCGGGCCGTCCCAGTTCATGAAGCGATGCAGGCCGCCCAGCGCCGCGATGCGTTCGGCGCCGGGCCGCAGCATCAGGTGATAGGTGTTGCACAGCACGATGTCGGCGCCGGTCGCGCGCACCTGGTCGACGGTCAGCGCCTTGACCGTGGCCGCGGTGCCCACCGGCATGAAGGCGGGCGTGCGAATCCTGCCGTGCGCCGTCTCGATCGTGCCGGTGCGCGCCTGCCCGTCGCGGCCCGCGATCGTGAACGGCAGGTCGCTCATGCGCGGCGCTCCAGCAGGCAGGCGTCGCCGTAGGAATAGAAGCGATAGCCGCGCATCTTGGCCTCCTCGTAGACGGCCTTCATGCGGTCATGACCGGCGAAGGCGCAGACCAGCATGAACAGCGTCGACTTCGGCAGATGAAAATTGGTGAGCAGCACGTCGGTGGCCCCGAAACGATAGCCCGGCGTGATGAAGATAGCGGTTTCGCCTTCGAAGGGCTGCACCGTCCCGCTTTCGTCGGCCGCGCTTTCGAGCAGCCGCAGGCTGGTCGTCCCGACCGCAACGATGCGGCCGCCGGCGCGCCGCGCCGCCGCGATCCTGTCGGCCGTTGCGGCGTCGATCCGGCCCCATTCGGCATGCATCCTGTGCTGCGCGATGTCCTCGGTCTTGACCGGCAGGAAGGTGCCGGCGCCGACATGCAGCGTCACCGTCGTCCGCTGGATCCCGCGGGCATCGAGCGCGGCCAGCAGGTCCTCGGTGAAGTGCAGCCCCGCCGTCGGCGCCGCCACGGCGCCGGCCTCGCGCGCGAAGATCGTCTGGTAGGTCTCGCGGTCGCCGGCGTCGGGCGCGCGCTGCGACGCGATATAGGGCGGCAGGGGCATCGCGCCATGCGCCTCGAGCGCGGCGAACAACGCCGCGTCGCCCCGGTCGAAGCGCAGCTGCACCTCGCCGGCCTCGCGTTTCTCGGCGACCCAGGCGGAAAAGCCTTCGGCCAGCGTGACCGAATCGCCCGCGTGCAGCCGCCGTGCCGGCTTGGCGAAGGCCGCCCAGGCGTCCTCGCCCTCCCGCTTGTGCAGTGTCAGTTCGACTTTGGCGCCGCCGCGGCGGCCCTCTAACCGGGCCGGAATCACCCGTGTATCGTTGAACACCAGCAGGTCGGCCGGGCGCAGCAAAGCGGGCAGATCGCGCACCGACCGGTGCTCAAGCCCGCCCGTCGCCGGCACATGCAGCAGCCGGGCCGCATCGCGCGGCTCGGAAGGCCGCAGCGCGACCAGCGCGCGCGGCAGCTCGAAGTCGAAATCGGAAAGGCGCAACCGGTCTGTCGTGGCTAGGCCTCGTCGGCGGCAACCACCATCCGGACGATCTTGTCGGGATCGGAGACGATGCCGTTCTGGCCGGCGCCACGCTTGATCGCGTCGACGTGCTCCATGCCCTCGATTACCTCGCCCCACACGGTGTACTGGCCGTCGAGGAAATTCGCCTCGGCGAAGCAGATGAAGAACTGCGAGTTGGCGCTGTGCGGATCCATGGTGCGCGCCATCGAGCAGGTCCCGCGCACGTGCGGCGCGTCCGAGAACTCGGCGTCGAGGTCCGGCTTGTCCGAACCGCCCGAGCCGGTACCGGTCGGATCGCCCATCTGCGCCATGAAACCCTCGATCACGCGGTGGATCGGGGTGTCGTCATAGTACCCCTCGCGCGCCAGTTCCACGATCCGGGCGACGTGGTTGGGCGCCAGGTCGGGCCTGGTCTTGATCGTCACGCGCCCGTCCTTGAGATCCAGATAAATCGTGTCTTCCATTTCTCTCCCCTTCGCGCAGCAGCCGACTCAGTCGACGTCCGCCGCCACCTTCATGCTGATGATCCGATCGGGATTGCGCACGATGCCGTTGCGTCCGCTGCCCTTCTTGATCTTGTCGACGTGTTCCATGCCTTCGACGACCCGCCCCCAGATCGTGTACTGCCCGTCGAGCGACGGCGTCGGTCCGAACATGATGAAGAACTGGGAATTGGCACTGTTCGGGTCCGGCGTGCGTGCCATCGAGGTGACGCCGCGCACATGCTTTTCGCGGCTGAACTCGGCCTTGAGATCGGGCAGGTCCGAGCCGCCACTGCCGGTGCCGCTGGGATCGCCCATCTGCGCCATGAACCCGTCGATCACGCGGTGGATCGGGGTGTTGTCGTAGAATCCCTGGCGCGCCAGCGTCTTGATCCGCTCGACATGGTTTGGCGCGAGATCGGGCCGCATCTCGATCACCACGCGGCCGTCCTTCAACTCGAGATAGAGCGTGTTCTCCGGATCGGCCGCAAAGGCCTGTCCGGCAAAAAGAAACAAGGCGACGCCCAGGGCGCCCACAACGCGCAGCAGCTTCATGGAACCTCTAGTCTGTTTCCTGGCCCGACAGGGCCGATACCTGTGCCATCAGGCGCTTGTGCACCCGCGGCGGAACGAAACTCGTCACATCGCCCTTGAGCAGCGCGATCTCCTTGACGAAGCGCGAGGCGATGAACGTGTGGTTTTCCGAGGCCATCAGGAACACCGTCTCGATCTTCGGGTTGATGCGCGCGTTCATGCCGACCATCTGGAATTCGTAGTCGAAGTCGGTCACCGCGCGCAGGCCGCGGAAGATCATGCTCGCGCCGCAGTCCTGGGCGAAATGCATCAGCAGGTTCGAGAACGACACGACTTCGATCTCCGTACCGTTGGCGCTGGCGATTTCCTTGACCTCGTCGCGCACCATGTCGAGACGGTCGTCCAGTCCGAAGATCGGGCCCTTGCCCGGATTGGCCGCAACGCCGATCACCAGCTTGTCGACCAGCCGGCTCGCACGGCGGATGATGTCGACGTGGCCGTTGGTGATGGGATCGAAGGTTCCCGGATAGACGGCAATACGTTTCGCCAAAGCGCTACTCCTGCCCCTCGGATGCGTCAGCGTCCTGCTCGGACGGCTCAGGGGGTGTATCGCTTTCCGCGCCGTCCTCTTCCTCATCCTCTTCCAGGCGGGCCGCGGACACAACCTTCTCGTCGTCGGCGGTCTTGAACACGATCACGCCCTGGGTGTTACGCCCGGCGATGCGGATGCCCTCGACCGGGATGCGGATCACCTTGCCGCCGTCGGTCACCAGCATCAGGTGGTCGGCGTCGGCCACCGGGAACGAGGCGACGACCTCGCCGTTCCGCTCCGAGGTGACGATGTTCATGATGCCCGACCCGCCGCGGTTGGTGGTGCGGTATTCGTAGGACGACGAGCGCTTGCCGAAGCCGTTCTCGGTCAGCGACAGGATGAACTGTTCGTCCGCCGCCATCGCGGCGAAGGCGGGCTCGTCGAGACGGGCCGCCAGTTCGGCATCGTGCGCCTTGTCTTCGTCCTTGCCCTCGTAGTCGGCGGTCGTCAGGCGCCGCCGGGCCGCCACCGCCTGCAAATAGGCGCTGCGCTGGTCGGCGTCCTCCTCGCCATGCCTGAGCACCGACATGGAGATGACCTCGTCCTTGCCCTTGAGCGCCATGCCGCGAACGCCCGCCGTGGCGCGGCCGCCCATCAGGCGCACGCCCTTCATCGGGAAGCGCAGGCACTTACCGCCGCGCGCAACGAGCAGAATGTCGTCGTCCTCGGTCGCCAGCGTAACGCCGATCAGGCGGTCGCCCTCCTTCAGCTTGATGGCGATGATGCCGGTCGTGAGGATGTTGTCGAACTTGGACAGCGAGATCGGCCGTACCAGGCCTTCCGCGGTGGCGAACACCGCCACCAGATCGGCCCACGTCTTCTCGTCCTCCGGCAACGGCAGGATCGTCTGGATCGTTTCGCCCTCGGCCAGCGGCAGCAGATTGACCATGGGCCGGCCGCGCGCCTGCGGCGTGCCCTGGGGCAGCTTGTAGGTCTTGAGCTTGTAAACCTTGCCGCGCGAGGAGAAGAACAGCAGCGGGGTGTGCGTGTTGACCACGATCACCCGCGTCACGAAATCCTCGTCGCGCGTCGACATGCCGGCGCGGCCCTTGCCGCCGCGGCGCTGCGCGCGATAGGTCGACAGCGGCACGCGCTTGATGTAGCCGGCGTGGCTCACCGTGACGACCATGTCCTCGCGTTGGATCAGGTCTTCCTCGTCGTGCTCGATGAAGCTGTCCTCGATCACCGTCTTGCGCGGCGTCGCGAACTTCTCCTTCATCTCGACCAGTTCGCCGCGCAGGATGCCCATCAGGCGCTCGCGGCTGCTCAGGATGTCGAGATAGTCGACGATCTTGGCGGCGAGACCCTTCAGTTCGTCGCCGATCTCGTCGCGCCCCAGCGCGGTCAGGCGCTGCAGGCGCAGTTCGAGGATCGCGCGGGCCTGCTCCTCGGACAACCGGTAGACGCCGTCCTCGACCCGCCTTCCCGGCTCGTCGATCAGCGCCACCAGTTCGGCCACGTCCGCGGCCGGCCAGTCGCGGCCCGTCAGCGCGGCACGCGCGCTCGCCGGATCCTTGGCCTTGCGAATAATGGCGATGATCTCGTCGATATTGGCGACGGCGATGGCCAGGCCGACCAGGACATGCGCCCGGTCGCGCGCCTTGCCGAGTTCGAACTTGGTGCGCCGTGTGATGACTTCTTCACGGAAGCGGACGAACGCCTCGACCAGGTCGCGCAGGTTCATCACGCCGGGGCGGCCGCCGCTCAGCGCCAGCATGTTGACGCCGAAACTCGTTTGCAGGCGCGTGAAGCGATAGAGCTGGTTCAGCACGACATCGACGTTGAACGCCCTGGACACCTCGATGACGACGCGCACGCCGTCGCGGTCGGATTCGTCGCGTAGGTCGACGATCCCCTCGACCTTCTTGTCGCGCGCCACCTCGGCAATCTGTTCGACGAGCTGCGACTTGTTCACCTGGTAGGGAATCTCGGTGACGACGATCGCGGTGCGCTCGCGCGGCATGTCCTCGAAATGGACCTTGCTGCGGATCACGACCGAGCCACGGCCGGTGCGGAACCCTTCGCGCAGGCCGTTGCGGCCCATGATGATACCGCCGGTCGGAAAGTCCGGCCCTTCGACGAGATCAAGCATCGCGTCGACCGTGATGTCCGGGTCGTCTACGTAGGCGCAGCACGCGTCGATGATTTCGCCGAGGTTGTGTGGCGGAATGTTGGTCGCCATGCCGACGGCGATGCCGCCGGCGCCGTTGACCAGGAGGTTCGGAAAGCGCGCCGGCAGAACGACGGGCTCGCGCGCCGAACCGTCGTAGTTGTCGGCGAAGTCGACGGTTTCCTTGTCGATGTCCTCGAGCAGCGCGTGCGCCGATTCGGCCATGCGGATTTCGGTGTAGCGCATGGCGGCGGCGGGGTCGCCGTCCATCGAGCCGAAGTTGCCCTGGCCGTCGAGCAGCGGCACGCGCATGGAGAAGTCCTGCGCCATGCGCACCATGGCGTCGTAGATCGCCTGGTCGCCGTGCGGGTGATACTTACCCATGACGTCGCCGACGACTCGGGCCGACTTGCGATACGGCTTGTTGAAGTCGAAGCCGTTCTCGTTCATCGAATGCAAGACGCGCCGGTGCACCGGCTTCAGACCGTCACGCGCGTCGGGCAGCGCGCGGCTGACGATCACGCTCATCGCGTAGTCGAGGTAGGAGCGTTTCATCTCCTCCTCGATCGTCACCGGCGAAATGTCGCTGGGCTCCTGCGGTGGCGGGGGCGGCGGCGGTGCGTCGTCTTCGATGCTCAACGTCTGTCTCTTCTCGGTCGGCGGCGGATTTCCGGCCTAGTGCCTCGATCTGCCGGTCCTACCAGATATTGTGTTTCTGCAACGCAAAACGGCCGCGCGATCCGCGGCCTT
The DNA here is from genome assembly GCA_038148335.1 of Alphaproteobacteria bacterium. Classification (GTDB taxonomy): domain Bacteria; phylum Pseudomonadota; class Alphaproteobacteria; order SHVP01; family SHVP01; genus CALJDF01. The sequence continues at coordinate 8,508 of JAYQVF010000037.1, forward strand.
CGAGGCCTCCAAATATACCCGATCGGGGCCCGCCGAGACAGCACTTTTTCGCGAAAATAGCACGTTATTTCAACGCCTTAGAGACGCCCTCGCGGCGCATGTTGCAGCGCCGAATGGGCGGCCCGCCCGGCCCCTAGTCGAGGGTCCGCCGGTAACGCCGCATGGCCACCGCGAGAACCGCGAACAGGAAGGCCAGCAACGGCCAGACTTCCGGCATGACGTCGGCCAGACCGCTGCCCTTGAGCAGGATGGCGCGGGTAATGCGCAGGAAATGGGTCAGCGGCAGTACCTCGCCGATAACCTGCGCCCAGGCGGGCATGCCGCGGAACGGGAACATGAACCCCGACAACAGGATCGACGGCAGGAAGAAGAAGATCGCCATCTGCATCGCCTGGAGCTGGTTGCGCGCGACCGTCGAGAACATGACGCCCATCGCCAGGTTGGTGACCACGAACAGCACGACGATCGCGCCGAACAGGCCGAGGCTGCCGACGAACGGCACCGCGAAGATCGCGCGCGCGGCGGCCAGCACGATGACGACCTGGATCGCGCCCACCGCGGTATAGGGCAGGATCTTGCCGAGCAGCACCTCGGACGGACGCACCGGCATCGACAGCAGGTTTTCCATCGTGCCGCGCTCGATCTCGCGGGTCACGGCCAGCGCCGTCATGATGATCATGGTCATCGTCAGGATGACGCCGATCAGCGCCGGGACGATGTTGTACTGGGTGATGCCTTCCGGGTTGTAGGCGCGGTGGGTGACGATCTCGAACGGCGGCGGGCCGGCCGCCAGCCGCGTCAGCGGCCCTTCCAGATCGTGGCGCAGCGCCGCCTCGGGCAGACGCTGCAGCGCGGCGAGCGCGTTGCTGGTGGCCGCCGGGTCGGTGGCGTCGGCCTCGACGAGGATCGCCGGACGCGTGCCGCGCAGCAGGTCGCGGCCGAAGCTGGGCGGAATCGTCACCGCGAACTGCACCTCGCCGTCCTTGAGCATGCGCTCGATGTCGGCCTCGCGGTCGACCATGGCGACGACCCTGAAATAGCCGGTGTTCTCCATCGCCCGCACCAGCGAGCGCGCGAAGACGCCGTTGTCGTTGGACAGCACCGCCGTCGGCAGCGACTTGGGATCGTTGTTGATCGCGAAGCCGAACAGCACGAGCTGCACGATCGGGATGCCAACCATCATCGCGAAGGTGAGCCGGTCGCGCCGCATCTGCACGAACTCCTTCGCGACGACCGCGAGAAACCGGCGCAGCGAAAACATCAGGCGTTCCCCCCCGGCGCATGGTTGTTGTCGAGGCTCTCGTTCATCAGCCGGATGAACACGTCCTCGAGCGAGGGCTTGGCCTCGCGCGCGGCGAGACCGCGGCCTTCGACGTCGGCCATGGTGGCGGCCAGCAGGTCCCCGTTGCGGCCGCTGACATGCAGGCGGCGACCGAACGCCGCCACGGTGTCGACCCCGGGCGACCGGCGCAGCTCGCCGGCGAGCCCGCCCGGCGCGCCGTCGACGATCCAGGTATGCAGGCCCGAGCCGCCGATTACCTCGGCGACGGTGCCCTGCGCCAGCAGGTGGCCGTAGGCGAGATAGGCGATCTTGTGACAGCGCTCGGCCTCGTCCATGTAGTGCGTGCTGACCAGGACCGTGATGCCCGATTCCGCGAGCTCGTGGATGTTGTCCCAGAATTCGCGGCGCGCCTTGGGATCGACGCCCGCGGTGGGTTCGTCGAGCAGCAGCAATTCGGGCCGGTGCATGACCGACGCGGCCAGCGCAAGGCGCTGCTTCCAGCCGCCGGACAGGTGACCAGCCAGCTGACGCTGGCGATGGGTCAGCCCGAGGCGGTCGAGGGTTTCGCGCACGACCTGGCGCGGATGCCGCACGCCATAGATGCGCGCCACGAAATCGAGGTTTTCGCGGATCGACAGATCCTCGTAGAGGCTGAAGCGCTGAGTCATGTAGCCGACGCGCCGCTTGATCGCCGCGGTCTCGCGGATCACGTCGTAGCCGAGGCACGAGCCGCTGCCGCCGTCGGGCTTGAGCAGGCCGCACAGCATGCGGATCGTCGTCGTCTTGCCGCTGCCGTTGGGCCCGAGAAAGCCGTAGATGTTGCCGCGTTCGACATCGATACCGAAATCGTGCACGACCTCTTTGCCGCCGAAGCTCTTCTTCAGGCCCTTCACCGAGATCGCAAGATTGCTGTCCGTCATGGTGCCGCCCCCAGCGTCACGTCGAGCGGCTGCCCGACATTGAGACCGGCGAGGTCCGCGGGCCGCGCCTCGACCAGGAAGACCAGCTTGTCGCGCGCGGTTTCGCTGTAGATCACCGGCGGCGTGAACTCAGCCTCGGGCGCGATGAAGGTCACGGTCGCGGCCACCGTCCGCCTCGCCGCGCCCCAATGCAGGTCAACCCGATCGCCGACGGCAATGTCGGCAAGAACCGGTTCGGGCACGAAGAAGCGCACGATCAGGTTTTCCGGCGGCAGCAGTTCGATCACCGGCTGGCCCGCCATCACCTGTTCGCCGGCGCGATAGAGGGTATCGACGACCTGCCCGGCGACCGGGCTCAGGCCGCTGCGCTGGCCAAGTTGCCATTCGGCCTGGGCAACGGCCGCTTCCGCGGCAGTTACCCGGGCGCGCGCCGCCGCGATCTCGTCGTCCCGCGCCGCCATGCGCCCGGTCTTGAGCCGCGCCCGCAGTTCCTCGACCCGCGCCGTATTGCGATCGACCGAGGCCTGGGCGGCATCAAGCCGCTGGGCGGCGGCGACATTGGTCTTGATGAGTTGCTGCACGCGCCGCAGTTCGGATTCGGACAGCGCCAGATCGGCTTCCGCCTGGGCGCGCTGGGCGTCGATCACCTCGAGTTCGGGGTCGCGCAGGCCGGTGCGCAGATTGTCGTAGGCGAAGCGGGCCTCGGCCAATCGGGCGGCCGCCTCGCGCACCGCCGCACTCTCGCGCTCGTGGTCGAGGATGAAGACGACGTCGCCCGGCGCCACCGCATCGCCGCGTCGCACGCCCAGGCTATCGAGCGTGCCGCCGGTTGCGGCGGCGATTCGTACGTACTCGCCCTCGACATAGCCCTGATAGACCACCGGCCCCTCATCGCCGCCGCCAAACAGGGTGCCGACGGCAAGGACCACAACGGACAGGGTTTCGCGCAACCAGTCGAGAATGCTGCTCATGAGGAACTCCCGGGTTCGGCCCGCAGGCCATGGAGGAGGACGTCGAGATGGGTCTTGGCGAAGGCGGCCGGATCGACCGGCGTCTCGTCGAAGTCGGCGAAGACGCTTTGCCACAGCGCATGCAGCAGGAACGGCGCCACCACGAGGCGCGCTGCATGGAGCGGATCGACGGCCCGGAACTCGCCGCGGGCAACGCCCTTGGCAATGATGTTCGTCAGCAGGCCGAGACCGCGATGGGCGACCTCACGATGATAGAACCGGGCCAGATCGGGAAAGGTCTTGGCTTCGGCCAGCAACAGGCGCGGGATGGCGACGAGCCTGTTGTTGCCCGCAACGCCCAGCGCGATTCCCGCAAACCGCTCCAGCAGCGGCGCGACCGGACCGTCCCAGGCCTCGGTCACCGCCTCCAGTTGCGCCAGGTTCGGGACGATGGCGGTCCGCACCAGCGACTGGAAGATGTCTTCCTTGCTCTGGAAATAGAGATAGAGGGTGCCCTTGGCGACGCCGGCGCGTGCGGCAATGTCGTCGAGCCGGGCAGCGGCATAGCCGCGGGCAATGAACACCTCGCGTGCGGCGTTCAGGATGTCCTCGGCCTTGTCGCCGCGGGACGCCCGTTTCTCCGGGAGGCTGTCTTCCTGCTTCTGCACCAACGCCTCACCTCAATATGACTGACCAGTCAGTCATATTGGAGCAGCGGCGCTTTGAGTCAAGGGGCAACCGGACCCTGCGGACCCGGCAGTGGCCCCTAGTGTGTTTTATTACAGTGGGTTACCAGAGGTTCTTGATGTAGCGCTAGAATGGTATTTCGTCGTCGAGTTCGGCTGGCGCCATCGCCCGGCTCTGGTCGTCGGGCAACGACTCATAGCCCGGGTCGCCGTCGAACTGGCCACCGCTGCCCCCACCCTGGCGCGAATCGAGGATCTGCAGATCGCCGCGGAAGCGGCCCAGCACCACCTCGGTGGTGTAGCGGTCCTGCCCCGACTGGTCCTGCCATTTGCGGGTCTGGAGCTGGCCCTCGATGTAAACCTTGCGGCCCTTCTGCAGGTAGTCCTTGGCCACCCGCACCAGGTTCTCGTTGAAGATCACGACGCGGTGCCACTCGGTCCGCTCCTTGCGCTCGCCGGTATTGCGGTCGCGCCAGTTCTCCGAGGTGGCGATCGAGAGATTGACGATCTCGCCGCCCTGCTGGGTCGACCGGACTTCGGGATCGCGCCCCAGATTGCCCACCAGAATGACCTTGTTCACACTGCCTGCCATTGCATCACCTGTTTCTCGTCACTGTCATGTTCCGGTGGAGACCCACCTCGCGAATGGCGGGCAGCCTACACGCCCGCCTGCGCCCCAGCCACGCTGCGGCGCCCCGGCAAGCCGGGTTATCCACAAGTTTTGTTATGCCGGGTTCAGGCGCCGATTTCTGCCTGCATGATGCCGGCAGCGGACTATTCCGTGATCGGCGGAATCCCGGTCGGCATCCGTCCCTCGTGGACGTGGACCGCGCGCCAGCCGTCGGCAAAGCGCCGCAGGACGACCGTGGTCCGCCCCTCGCCGCGATGCGGGTTGGGCGGCGCGTACTCGGCAAACGAATTGAAGCGAACGATCGCCATGTCGCCCCACACGTCGGTCACGAGATTCTTTTGGCGGAACGTCAGTTTGCCGCGCCTGGCCTTCTGGTCGTAGTCGCCGTCGACATAGGCGCGCATGGTCGGCTTGGTGACGAGATCGGGCTCGAACACGTCCCACACCGTGCAACTCTCGTCGAGCAGCGCCAGCATGCCTTCCTTGTCGTGGTCGAGGAAGCGCGCCCAGATCGCGCGCACCACGGATTCGACCGCCTCGATGTCTTCGCGTGAGCCTGCCATGCGGAAACTATACGGGGGCGGCTTCGGTCTGTCGTGCTTGACTGCGCGCAATGATCGCAAGGCATGGTCTGCTACAAGAGACGCCATGACGGAGCAAACACCCGGCAACGACACCGGCAGTGACGGTAACAGCGCCAACAATCACGGACCGCACGCCATTCGCGGGCGGCGGCGCCTGCTCCGGCTGCTGCGCGATCGCCTCTGGCTCCAGGTGCTGGTCGGCATGGCGCTCGGCATCGCGTTCGGCGTCGCCATCGGCCCCACCGGCGGTCTCCTCTCGCCCAACACCGCGTCGCTGGTCGGCAACTGGGTCGCGCTTCCCGGCAAGCTGTTTCTGCTCGCCATCCAGTTCGTCGTCATCCCGCTCGTGGTCGCCTCGGTGATTCGCGGCATCGCCGGCGGCACGGCAGGACAGCTCGGTTCGATCGGGATCTGGACCATCGCCTTCTTTCTCGTCTCGACCGTGATCGCAGCGGTGATCGGCATCGGCCTGGCGGTCCTGATCGCGCCGGGCACTGTTATCGAGGGCGTACAGGCGACTGCCGACACGGCGGCGCCGGCCGCCGCGCCGCCCACGCTGCCGGGCTTGGCCGACTTCCCGGACGTGATCGTGTCGCTGTTCCCCAAGGACCCGCTGGCGACCTTCGTCTCGGGCAACATGCTGCAGATCGTGATCGCCGCCGTGATCATCGGCGTCGCCATGATCTCGATTTCCAGCGACCAGCGCCGCCCGCTGCTCGAACTGCTCGCCTCGGTGCAGGCGGTCGCCATGGCGGTCGTCACCGTGGTGCTGCGCTTCGCGCCGCTGGCCGTGTTCGGTCTGCTGGCCCAGATCACCGCCCAGGTCGGCGTCGCCGCGCTGCTCAGCACGGCGGTCTACGTCGGCACCGTGATCCTCGGGCTGCTCCTGCTGCTCGGCGTCTATCTCGGCGTCACGGCATGGACCGGCACCTCGCCGTGGCGCTTCCTCCGCGACGCCCGCGAACCGCTGTTGCTCGCCTTCTCCACGTCCAGTTCGGCGGCCGTCATGCCGGTGACGCTCACGACCGTCGTCGGCAAGCTCGGCGTGCACGCCGGGGTCGCGCGCTTCGTCGTACCGCTCGGCACCACGATCAACATGGGCGGCACCGCGCTCTACCAAGGCGTCGCGGCGCTGTTCCTCGCCCAGGTATTCGGCGTCGACATCGGCTTGCCGGGCATGGTCCTGATCGTCGTCATGGCGACCGGGGCGGCCATCGGTTCCCCCGGTACGCCGGGCGTCGGCATCGTCATCCTGTCGACGATCCTCGCCAGCATCGGCGTGCCGCCGGCGGGCATCGCCATCATCCTCGGCGTCGACCGGTTGCTCGACATGTGCCGTACGGTCGTGAACGTGGCCGGCGACATGGTGGCGAGCCAGGTCGTCTCGCGCTACGCCGGTCATCTCGCCGTCGAAACCGTCACCGAAACCCGCTCATGACCGCCGACCGGAATGCCCTCGCCGGCCGCCACGCCCTCGTCACCGGGGCCGGCACCGGAATCGGCCGCGGCGAGGCGCAGGCCCTTGCCGCCCTCGGCGCCCGTGTTGTCGTGCAGGACATTTGCGCCGACGTCGCCCACGAGACGGCGGACCTGATCCGTACCGCGGGCGGGGATGCCGAACCGCTGGTCTGCGACGTCGCCGATCTCGACGCCATGCGCACCGCCATCGAAGGCGCCGAGGACACCGACCGGGGCTTCGACATCCTCGTGAACAACGCCGGGATGGGCCAGTTCCGCGCCGTCGAGGACGTGACGCCCGAGGACTTCGACCGCATGGTCGCGATCAACGTCCGCGCGCCCTTTTTCCTCGCCCAGGCGGTCATTCCGGGCATGAAGCGCCGGCGCTGGGGCCGCATCGTCAATATCTCCTCGGTCGTCGGCGTCCGCGGCTGGGCCAACAACACCCACTACGCCGGAACCAAGATGGCGCTGATCGGTTTCGCTCGCGCCTGGGCGCTGGAGTTCGCGCCCTACGGCATCACTGCCAACACCGTCTGCCCGACCATGACCAGGACCGAGATGGCAACCCGTTCGATGACCGAAGCCGACCTCGCCGCCTTTGCCGCGGCCAACCCGATGAAGCGCCTCGCCCTGCCCGAGGACGTCGCCAACCTGGTCGCCTTCCTGTGCCTGCCCCAGTCCGGATTCATTACCGGCCAGACCGTCAGTCCCAACGGCGGCAGCTTCGTCGGCGCCATGTAACGCCCGTGTAACTCTACTTATGGCGATAGGAATCGTACGTCTTTCGCCTGCGACTCCGGACTGCCATCTTGGGATCATGGAAGTGCTCGTGAAATCGCCGGATACCGACATCGCCGACGCGGCGCTGGTCGAGGCGCTCATCGACGGCAGCCCCGAGGCCATCATCGTGGTCGACGGCAGCAAGGCCGTGCTGCGCACCAATCCGGCCTTCGCCAGCCTGTGTGGCCGCCCCGTAGGCGACCTAGAGGGCCTGCCGTTCCGCAAGGCCCTGCCCCAGGACGACGCCGGCTGCCAGCTTTCCGACGCCATCGACCGCGCCTTCGAAACCCGTGTGGCCGGAAGTACGCACATCCTGTGCAACCACGGCCACGGCTTCGAACTCGAGCTTGAGGTACGGCTCCAGCCCATCGTCGAGGCGGGGCGCATCAAGTTCGTGGTCAGCCGCCTGCGCCAGTCCTCGCGCGACGCGGACCTCGACGACTAGTCTGCCGCACCGCGTGCGCGCCACCGCCCGCCGGTAGGTCGCGCCCCGCAATCGCGCTACCATCCCTGCCTCATTCCAGGGAGGGACCCATGACCACCAACGTCATCCGCAACCCGCACGGCGGCTATCGCAACCGCAGCGTCGAAATCCCGCCGGGCTCGCGCGTGCTGTACATCTCGGGCCAGACGGCGACCGACGAAAAGGGCTACACGCCACCCGATGCCGAAACCCAGGCCGATATCGTCTACGGCCGCGTCGTCGAGACCCTGAAGCAGGCCGGCATGGACGTGACCGACGTGGTCAAGACCAACCTCTACATGACCGATCCCGCCGACATCGCCGCCATCGGCAAGGCGAGCCAGAAGCACTTCAAAGGCCACGCCCAGGCGGGCACGCTGGTCTACGTCAAGGCGCTGGCCCTGCCCGATGTGAAGATCGAACTGGAAGCGGTTGCCGCGAAGAAGGAATAGAAGAACCGCCCGGGGGGTTGCCGCCCGCTCAGGCCGGAATCTCGGCGTTGCCCACCGAGATGACGACGATGCTGTCCTCCAGCGCCGTCTCGTTCTCGTGGGCTTCGCCCGGCGCCGTGATGGCGACGTCGCCCGGGCCGAGGACGCTTTCGCCCAGCTGCCACTTGCCGCTGACCACCGTCAGGTGTTCCCAGCCCGTCGCGCGCGCGTGCGGCCTGAAGGTCGTGCCGCGCGCGACGCGGAACGCCACCAGATAGGCGTTGTCCCCGCGCCGCCAGATCTCGTATTTCTCCGCGCCCGGCGTTCCCGCATCCTGCCAGTCATAGTCGTTCAGCGCCGCGAACTGCATTTGCATCCCTCCCCGGTCGTGCGCATCCTATCGCCGCGACCGCGCCGTCGCTATGGCTGGCGCAACCGTCGGAGCCCCAAGGAGGCGCCATGGACATCGAAAAGATCGTTGCCGCGCTGCGCGCCTTTCCCGTCCCCACCCTGGCCGAGGCGGCACCGACCGCCTCCGACCTGCCGCCCGAAATCGTGCAGCTCGTCCCCAACACGCCGATGGTCGGCACCGCCTTCACCGTGCGCTGCCCGGCCGGCGACAACACCGCCGTGACCCGCGCCGTCGGCGAGGCCGCCCCCGGCGATGTCATCGTGATCGACGCCGGCGGCGCCTCGCGCACCGCCGTGTGGGGCGACACCGCCAGCACGGCGTCCAAGATGCGCGGCATCGTCGGCTGCGTCACCAACGGCCGCGCCCGCGACATCGAGGACATCGCCCGGATCGGCTTTCCGGTCTATGCCGTCGGCGTCACCCTGCGCGGCTCGACCAAGGGCCAGCGCGGCGAGATCCAGGTACCGCTCGCGATCGGCGACGTTGTGATCCACCCTGGCGACATCGTCTGCGGCGGCGCCGACGGCGTCCTCGTCATCGCCCGCGCCGACGCCGAAGCGGTGATCGAAAAGGCCAAGGTGATGCGCGCCGAGGAACTGTCGCGCGAGGAACGGCTCAAGGCCGGCGTGTCGCTGGCCGAGATCCTGGCGACCTCGGGCAACAAGTAGGCGCTAGCGCCGCACCGGCCGCCACCCCGCCGCTTCGGCCTCCGCGGCAGTGCAAAACCAGCGCTCGCCGCGCGCCTCGTCGATCCTTGTCGCCACATAGCTCGGCTCGCCCGGCCGGTGGTAGATGCGCTGGCCGGATGACGAGACGTTGCCCTTGATCGCGCAGTCCCCGTCCGGCGTCTCATCCGGTGCGCGCGGCGGTCGCTCCGCGACGTTGCGCGTGGCCCCCGCACGGCCGTCGCGGCGATAGGCCCAGGGCGGCGCGAACGCGGCTTCCCCAGGTACCTCGTCGGCGTAGCGCCGCGAGAATTCGAGATACGGTAAGGCATGGCCATCGCGCACCATCGCGCGGTTGAGATCGGTATCGCCCACGAAACACGTCGCGACGATGCGGCCATAGCGGTCGACGTCTTCCTCGCGGCAGGTCACCTCGCGATCGCCGATCAGGGATTGGAGATGCGACCCGGCGCGGGCGCCGCAGTCGCCGCCGTCGCGGCAGGGCTGGCCGCGCTCGGGCGCGTCGATCCCGAACAGGCGCACGCGCGCGTCGCCGATCGCCAGCGTGTCGCCGTCGACAACCCGCGCGCTGCCGCGAATCTCCTGCGCGCCGGCGACCGCCGACCACAGGACGACGACCCCGGCGGCGATGACGCCCCAACCGCGCATCGCTCCCTTTCCCAACCGGACGGCTCAGTATCGCAAAAAAGCGGCGGCGCGCCTGCCGGCATCGCGCCGTCACACTTCCGCCACAACAAGGCCCAACCGCCATCGCAATCGCGCCGCTTCGCCGCCACGGCCGCCCCCTAGCCTCACGCCCGTTTTTCACCCCTCCACGGGAGCGATTTGATGCGTGCGATTGTCCTTGGCGTTCTCTTCTTCGGTCTGGCCGCCTGCGCCGACGGCCCCAGCCGGTCATTCACCTGGCTCGACGGCAACCAGTACCGGCTGCTCAACGATCCCTCGCTGTGCGCCGACGACGGTTCGGCGGTCTTCTTCCAGAAGGCCCGGGACGGCGTCTTCGCCGAACCGCACAACCTCACCGAAGCGAAGTGCGCGCGCGCCATCGTGGGCGGCGCCAGCTAGACCCTTCCCGTCAGCACCGACAGCGCCAGCGTGAGCTGGCGCGACAGTGGGCCGCGCGGCTTCAGCGCAAACGGATTGCCGCGCGCGGTACGCAGGGTCTGCGCATCGCGCACCGCGAGCAGGACCGAACCGAAGATCGGCCGCGCCACCCTGGGCAGGGGAATCTTGCGCGCGGCGTTCAGATGGATTTCGGCTTCCGCGACGACCTCGCCGATCGCCTTGCCCAGTTCCGGCGTGTGACGGCCGGCGAACGTCGCCTCGCGATCGACCTTGAGCCGCATCAGCACCTCGGCCGGTACGAACAGCCGGCGCTGCGCCGCCAGAGCCGGCAGCGCGCGCATCAGCCCGACCATCGCCGCGCCTGTGCCGGCCGAACGCGCCGCCGCCGCTACCTCGCGGTCGGTCACGCCGAGCACCCGCAACGCCAGCACGTTGAGCGCCCCGGCGGTGTGCTGCGCATAGCTCACCAGTTCGCCCATGTCCGCGGGCGGCGCGTCGTCGAGATCGCGCGCCCGGGCGTCGATCAGACTCAGGAGCGGACTGAGCGGCAGCGACTCGCCCGGCAATGCGGCGCCCAGCGCCTGCGCCACCGGATGCGCGCGCACCTTACCCGCAACCAGTTCGTTCAGCGTGTCGCGCCAGAACTGCAGACGCATCTCGCCCAGCATCGGCTCGCTCACATGCTCGCGGATGCGCGCCAGTTCGAGATTGAAGGCGAACAGCGCAACGACCGCGCGCCGCCCCGGCGGCGGTACGAGCGTGGTGATGAGACGGCGGTCGGGGTCCTGACGGCGCAATTCACCGGCGCAGTGCAGGAGCGCGTCGTCGCTGGCCATGGTCTCGCCTGACGGGCGCAACCGTAGTCCTTGCGGGGCCCGGTTGCGGGGCAAATGATTATCGTTCTATAGTTTGCCCGACTTTGCTCATATCACACAACATCTTGTGTGAACCTCTGGAGGGAGGCGCGTTTCCTATGGGTTCCATACTGCAAAACCTGCAATCGACGATCATTGCGGGCATCGTTCTCGCGATCGTCATGATCGCTGTCGTGGTCGGCTGGCACGGCCAGGGCCTCGAATTCGACACCAACTGGTGGTCGTTCCTGTTCCGCTGGCTCCACGTCCTGTCTGGCGTGATGTGGATCGGCCTGCTCTGGTACTTCAACTTCGTCCAGATCCCGACGATGCCGAAGATCCCCGACGAGCATAAGCCGGGCGTCTCCAAGCACATCGCACCGGCGGCCCTGTTCTGGTTCCGCTGGGGCGCCATGGCGACCGTCGCCACCGGCATCGTGCTGGCCCTGATCAACGGCTACTTCGTCGAGGCCTTTGCGCTCGGCATCGACTCGGGCGTGCCGCGGCACACCGCGATCGGCATCGGCATGTATCTCGGCCTGATCATGTGGTTCAACGTCTGGTTCGTCATTTGGCCGAACCAGAAGCGCGCGCTTGGCATCGTCGAGGCGGACGCCGCCACCAAGGCGAAATCCGCCCGCACCGCGATGCTGTTCTCGCGGACCAACACCCTGCTGTCGATCCCCATGCTCTATGCGATGGTCTCGGCGCAGAACCTTTACTAAACGAAGACAAGACCGTGCGACGGAAAGGGGCCCTTCAGGGCCCCTTTCTTTTTGC